>JAJYQS010000104.1 GCA_021794475.1 bacterium
GAGTACTCCATTTATTAAACATATTTTCGTCAATTTGTTTTACCATTTTTCTTGCAAGTTTAGCAAGATAATTTTTATTGAACTTTTTTGTTTCTTCAAAAGCCAAGTCCCTGAAATTAAAAGAATTAGCTAAAAACAGTCTTGATTCCCACGATATTATCTGAAGCATTTCGCCGGGACTGAAACCGTTTAACGAGCCGTAGTTTTCCCTCCAGAGGGCCGGTATGGCCGTAGGGCCTATTTTTATTACGCCGTCAACCGTTAAAGTATAATGGACGCCGAGAAAGGGATTTTTTAAGTTTGGGGTCGGGTAGATATTTGTTTTTATGGGTTTGTCCATGCCTGTATATTTAAGGTAAATGCCTTTAAACGGTATTATCGTGTAATTTTTTGAAAAACCGAAATCTTTTGCTATTTTATCAGCGTATAAACCGGAGGCGTTTATTATTTTTTTAGCTTTAATCTTTTTATCTCCGGCAGACACCGTGTTTTTATCTATTTTTTTTAGATACGGAGTTTTAAATAATATATTTACGCCGTTTTGAATAAGCCTGTTTTTTAGTGCATATAAAACCTCTATCGGGTCTATAGTCGCGGTATTCGGCGACCACAGAGCTTTTTTATACGTTATTGCGTTAGGCTCGTATAATTCCAACTCTTTTTCGTTTATTAAGGCTACTTCGACGCCGTTGGCTTTAGCCCTTTTTTCGAGTTCGTACAGCACCCTTAGTTCGTCTTCGTCTAATGCGACTACGACCTTGCCGCACCTGTTTATTTTTAAACCGTTTTCTTCGCAGAATTTTTTCAGTTCGCCGTTGCCTTCTTTCGTAAACCTTGCTTTCAAACTGTCCTTAGTGTAATAAAATCCGGCGTGCAGAACCCCGCTGTTTCTTCCGCTGGCGTGGCGCGCAATATCTTCTTCTTTTTCTATTACTAAAACATCTGCGTTTGGATGCTTTTCTTTAATTTTTTTGGCGACAGACAAACCGACAATGCCGGCGCCGATAATCAGATATTCGGTGGTAATTGTTTCCATGTATATATAGTTGTTTTATTTTTTATTCTAATGTTTATAAATCGGGCAATTTTCTATTTACGATATCTAAACTTTTCACAAGCTCTGCTATAGAGATATGCTCCAAATACTTGAACGCCCGCTTATTCCATGTTCCGCCAAATCTTTATGCGACCAAAGCGTTACGCTATTTCCAAACTCCTCACCAACTGCTTTAACAACACCTGGATGAAATCCTTCAAAAATAAAATTTTCTAAATGTACAAAATCTTTATAAAGGTTTTTATTAATAATTTCAATATTAAAATCTGCCAAAGATCCTTCGCAATCGTGGCCGCATAAGATACCGCCCGGTTTAACTTTAGTTTTCCAAATTTTAATATCTTTTTTCACACAATTATAGGTATGATCCGCATCTATAAAAACAAAGTCGCAGGATTTATCTTTAAAGATTTCAGCTGCATCTTCACTTCTCATTACCATTGGTTTGACTATATTTTTTCCTCCTAATGAATTTACATTATATAAAAAAGTTTCAAATAAATTGTATTCTCTCTTCAATTCTGAATATAATTCTACATTATTATTTCCTTCCCAAGTATCAACACAGTAAATAAGACTATCTTCAGCACTCTTGTATTTTAACACAGCCTGAAGAATAGCTTTAGTGCTACCGTTCCCAAGAAAGCTACCCACTTCGGTTACAATAATACCCTGTCGATATACTTCTTTTAATAAATACCCCAATACGTAAAAATCTTGCAAAGTAAATTCTGGTCCTCTATGGATTGCAAGTTTTCCAGCGTTATCAGTTTTAGATGCTCCCTTGCCCCCCCAATAATACCGTAATTCTTTTTATGCAATTTTTCATTATAAATTGCTGCTTGTCTCTTTTTTTAAATATATATCTAATTCATTTATATCATGAATCGCAATTATATCAGGGTTTTTACGATCTTCCTCTTTCTGGAGATCCAATTCGCCTATGTTTTGAGGTATAACATAAATGATTCCCGAAAGATGAACAATATTATATTCATTATAAGAACCAAGGAGGATAGGAATATTATAATTATTACTTTCTTTCTTTATTAATCCATAGTTATGCTTAATCTTTACAACTTCGCTAATTGAAAAATCACTTTCCATTTTTTCCATTTTTATTGAATCATGAAGCTCAGATTCTAAACGTATAACGATATTTCTTAATATCTTAATTTCTGAAACCAAACTGTCAATTGGCAGCTCATTTAGGAAATTACGTAAATACTGGGGTTCGTATTTTGCTCTTAATCGAATTAATTTTGCAATATCATTATCATAACCGCTTTCTAATAATAAATTTATTGCTTTATCTTCAATATTTTTGAAAAATTTGACGTCTTCAACACAGTAACTTTTTTTTGGAATGACACAATCTTTAAAATTAAGTCCACCTATATTTTTATTTCTAAAAATTGATTCGATAAAATCTCTGTAATTTTTGTCATAACTTAAAGCATCTATATTAACATTAAAATCAGCAGATTTAATACACTCTATTAGCCCTAAACACCATAATATAAAAAAAACAAAATAGCTATTTTCCGAAGAAAGCTTTCCGTATGTATTAAAAAAATTAAATTCTTCTCCAATATTGTCGTTATGAAATTCTATAAAATTAATCTCTGTTCTTAATTTTTTTATAATAGTTGGGCAACTTGGTGCATTAATAATTAGTAAGTTGGCAAGATTAAAATAATGATTGGCTTTATAAGACCACCAATTATCCCATGGATTACGCCATAAATAAATATGAATTCCTCCTAATAAATTTTTAATTGTTGATAAACGATAAGGGGTTCTGCATTCGAAAATCACAGGTCGCCCTTTGGAGGACAATATAATACTTTCCAAATAACTTTTGGTTTCTTTTGGCGAAACAGAACCAAAACTATCATCATAAATAATATTTTTTGTAATTTTATCCTTCCAAACATCTCTTATTTCATATAGCTCTTGTAAATACGGCTTATCTAACTTAGGATGTCTAAGCAATTTCACGGTTTCTAAAAAACCATCTTGAATAAGGAATTCAGGGTTATCTTTATGCCATAAAACTTCTTCATGAATCGGCTCTTTATAACAAATATAATTAAAAGGTGAATGCCTAAATTTGTCAAAGAAATAAGTACTTCCGGTTCTCCAAAGAGAATGGACAAAAATAGGTACTTTATTTAGTTCTTCTTCTTGACTTATCATTATTATTTATATTGATTTAATAATATTATATCTAATTCATTTATATCATGAATCGCAATTATATCAGGGTTTTTACGATCTTCCTCTTTCTGGAGATCCAATTCGCCTATGTTTTGAGGTATAACATAAATGATTCCCGAAAGATGAACAATATTATATTCATTATAAGAACCAAGGAGGATAGGAATATTATAATTATTACTTTCTTTCTTTATTAATCCATAGTTATGCTTAATCTTTACAACTTCGCTAATTGTGTAATCTGCAATGTCATCACAATGTATTTCGGAGGATTCTCCTAACTTTTCTTTCATGACTTTTATAGTCTCTTCCGCAAAAGGACCAATATTAATGCCATTTTTATATAGTTCATAAGAAACTTTTAGGACACGCGCAAGCCTAATTTTATGGTCTATATAAGGATTTAAGCTATACCACTCTGTAGGCGGTATTTGCCTAAAATTATATTTATATAGGTCTTTTTTTTCGCTTCTAAATAGAATATTGTAAGATTCAGGATTATCCCAATAATAGCTTCCGGGTGCCAATATCAAGGCATTTATTGATTCTACAATATCAATGTAATCCCTCATATTTCTAATATTGTCGATTGTTTCATTAATATCTTCCTCCGTTTCGCCTGGTATGCCTATTACAATATTAATTGCTACCCTTATTCCGCTCATTTTACAATTTTTCAAATTTTCTTCTATCATTTTTAAGGTATAACCTTTTTTTTGTAATTTTAAAGTATTCTTGGAAAATGCATCTACCCCGAATCTCAATGCAGTAAATCCAGCCTCTTTCAATAAATTAAAAAAATATAGCGAATTTCTTTTATCAATGCGCAATTGCCCTGTAAGAACTACTTTTAAATTTCTTTTAATAATTTCATGACAAATTTCCATTGTTGCGTTAGGATCGCCATTGAAGTCGCTTTCATTAAATTGAAAAATATTAAAACCTCTGTCAACCATATATTCAATTTCATCGACAACATTCATTGGATTTCGCCTACGCCATGAAAAACGTTCACAACAAAAAGAACATCTTGACCAACTGCAACCTCGACTTGCTGTTATAGGCACCAAATTGTATCCTTTATAATCCCTATATATTTTAATATCAGCCCATTCATAACGAGGAAAATCAATTGCATCTAAATTTTTAAATAATGGCGGGTCTTGCCATACCCTATCGGAAGAGTCAAACCGAGAAATAATCCCAGGCAAGTCCTTAGGCTTTTTATCGGATAAAATAGATTGAACTAAAGTCGGCAGAGTCGTTTCTGCCTCCCCTATAATCATATAATCAAAATATTCAGGCGTGAACAGCTTTGGGCCGATATCCTTATTATAACAATTATAGCCGCCAACTATAACTATAATATCACTGCAGCGTTTTTTTACAGATTTTATCAGATTTCTAGCAACCAAGTTACTGCTATCCGTTATTCCTATCCCTAAAATCCTTGGTTTAGCTGCGCTGATAGCTTCAGCTAATTCTTCTATGTAATCTTTGAAATAGTCTATAACTTCCTGCTTGCCCCATTCTGCCTCGTTAAAGTTTTCCCAAGGATCATCTTTCATAATATATCCTGAAGATGTAGTAATCTTTTTGAGGTCGCAAACAATTCTATTGCTGTGGTATCTGTGGTACCATATTATATTAATATCAACGGTCTGTATATTTATTTTTAACTCCTTAAGGATATTATGGACATAACCAATGCCATTCGGCATAAAAGGCATATACCTCATTGGAAGTTCTATCAATAGAAAATCAAGATTTTGAGAAATTTTTATTTCTGGTATATTTATCGGATAAATATATCTAATTTTATTTGTTTTATTTATTTTGACAAAATTATATATACGTCTTGCATAACTGGCTATCTTAAGTTTTGATTTTTTAAAAATTAATGGGGGCTTTTTCATTTGTTAGACAACCTTTTGTTTAGATTGAATTTTACCAATAAAGCTTTGTGTTAATTTTTTAATTATTTTCTTTAATAAATTTCTTTTCGTAAAAAGAAATTTCGTAAAAAGAAATTTCGTAAAAATATTAAATTTAAAGTAAAATGCATATTCATAATATTCTTCTGAGGAAAGCAAAATTGTATTATTAATTTTTTCAAAAAACACATTTTCTTCTAAATTTAATAATTTTAATTCGTTTTTTAAATAAAAGAAATTTATATCAATCAATATATTATATTTAGAATTAATCATGTCTAATATAGTAGTAATAATTTTCTTTTCTACCAAAAACATTACTTTTATTTTGGAATATTCCTGTTTTTCTTTAATTAGACTCCTAAATATTTCAAATTGTATTTTATCTGTAAAAATAATGCAAGTTTGTTCATCTTTATATTTTGGTAAAATAATATTATTTAAAAAATTTTCGTAGTAATAATAATGAGATATAAATTCATTTTTAAATCTTGAAAAATAATAATTGCTTCTATGTTTATTTTTCATTTTTTTCATCAACATCACAAAAGATTTATCAACTAACCAATAATAATCTATAATTAATTGAAAAAACTGTTTTGACATTACATCGTTATTTAATCTATTAATATTCGGAACGGCAATATAAAAGTCTTTGTTTTTGAATATTTTATTTTTAGGATAAACTGAGGCAATATTTAAATCGCTATTAAAGTAATTGGCATCTTTAAACATTTTTAAGTAATCTGGATTAATAATTTCGTCAAGAATTGCTGCGTATCCCGATTTCCGGCTTCTTTCCATTAAGTCCTTTATAACTCTGTTAATCGTTAATGGAAGAATTCTTTTTGATGAAATTACTTCAAGAGCCGTAGAAGACATATTCTTGCCGTCGTGCGGTCCAAAAAAATTATCTATACCGTCTGTACCAGGGTGCCAGGTGTGGTAAATAAATGTCGTATCGCTCCATATTTCTGTTAATCCTAAATTAACCAATCTGAATGTCATTTCATAAGGTCCGCAGATATGTCCTAAATAATCCATATGCTCGTCTGCTCCGCCGATTGCAATTATGTTTTTCTTAAGCGCGGAAAAACAAGCCCCATAATTAGGGAGATGCAAACAATCATGCTTTCTATCAATAACACCCTTTGTCTTTCCATCGACATTATTTATACAACCTTCGCCTAAAAAATCGTCTAAAGTAGGATAATTAAACGGATAAAACTTTTTATTTATATTTCTAAATTCATCTATATGCAAGACAATATTTTCTTCTTTTTTAAACTCGTTGATAATATTCAAAACAAAATTTGGTTTTACCATAACATCTGAATCCATTATGGTAATTATATCACCTTTAGCAGAAGCAATACCGATATTATACATTAGGTGTTTATGGTAATAACAAGATTTAGGCATATCCATTACAATCCATTTATCAAGAATGGGGTGCTCATCATTCCGTACGCTTTTATTCAGCATTTCAGATATTTCTTTAGAAATATTTTGGTAGTACTCAATTACAATGACTTCAAACATATCCCTTGAAATATTTTGATGTTTCAAATAATTCAAGATATGGAAGCTTTCTCTGCATGACCAGTCTAATAAAATAATGGAAACCTTAGGCGCTGAACAATGTTTATTTTCAAATAGTATTTGCATAAATTTGAATTAATTTTAATTATAATGTTTATTTATGATACCGATTCAACTTCTTCATACCTGTCGACTACATCCTCCGTCTTTCCTTTCGTCAAGACGGTTCCTTTATATAACAGCAGAGCTTCGGTGCAGTAATTTAATATCGCGGTTTTATCGTGGCTTACTAACAAAACTGTTTTGCCGCTGTTTATGTATTCTTCTATCCTTTTTTTGCTTTTTGTCTGGAACTCGGCGTCTCCAACCGCTAAAACTTCGTCTAATATCAAAATATCGGGGTTCACGTTCACGGCAACCGAAAAAGAAAGCCTTACTGCCATTCCGCTCGAATATGTCTTAATAGGCTCGTCTATAAAGTCTTTTATACCGCTGAATTCGATTATCTCGTCGTATTTTGAAACTATCTCCTTTTTGCTTAAGCCTAAAATTAACCCGTTGATTAAAATGTTTTCCCTGCCTGTAAGTTCGGGATGAAAACCGGTACCGAGTTCAAGCAGTGCTGACAAAGAACCGTTTATGGCGACTTTTCCGCTCGTCGGTCTCATTATTCCGCACAATATCTTTAAAAGAGTGCTTTTTCCTGCTCCGTTAGGACCTATAATTCCGAAGGTCTCGCCTCTTTTTATGTTAAAGTTTACGTCCTTTAAAGCCGTAAATTTTAACATTTTTACCTGCTTATTTCTATTGAAAGTTATCAAGTCTATAAAAGCTTTTTTTAAAGTAGTATGGGAAGACAGTCTCCTGAAAACTTTCGTTATGCTGTTTACCTCGACTGCGTATTCCGAATTATACGAACTCACTGAAAAGCTCCTTCCTTGAGGCAAAATAAGAATAGCCTATAATGTAAAACAACAGGGAAATTAATAAAACGCCGAGTACATAAAAAGGGCGGGGAAACATATTGAAATAAAATATATCCTGAAAACATTTCATTAAATAAGCTATCGGGTCTAAATATATAATATGCCTTATTTTTGGAGGAAGATTATTGTCAAAATACATAATGGGCAGCGAGAAAAACAAAAACGTCATCAAATTCATAATGATAAACTGTATATCTCTGTAAAAAACGTTAAGAGCCGATAAAAATAAAGTAATTCCGGCGGTAAGGAAAAATTCTATTACTGCTAATAAAGGAAAATAGACGAGCGGAAACCCGATACGAACTTTAAACAATAAAATAAATATAATAAGAACCGGCAGAGAAAGCATAAAATTTAAAAAGTAGGCGCCTACTTTGGAAAATACGATAATTTCAGGAGGCAGAAGAGATTTGGATACGAGACTGCTGGAGCCTGCTATAGAACCTGTTCCGATTATAACTGAACTTTGAAGCCAAGAATAAGGCAAAAGCCCGCAAAACAAATAGACCGTATATGTTTTCACGGGATTATGGAAAACTATAACATATAGGAAAGTGTAAATTATAAGCAGTAAAAGCGGGTTCATTAATGACCAGAAAAAGCCTAAATACGACCCCCTGTATTGAATTTTAAGCTCTTTAAACGACAGTATCCATATAAGATATTTATATTTGGCTAATACCCTGAATCCCTCGAAAATTTTATTTTTCCCCATTATATTTTACTTTATTTATTTTATATTATATTAACATTAACATTAACATTAACAAAATTCAATATACACCGGCTATTACGGGCTATTACGGTAAATCCGATTAATTGCCGCAATTGCTATTAAATTTATATCAAATATTTTAGAAACTTGCAAGAATAAAAAAATAAATTCAGCTTAACTAAGTCCTTGTAAATTAATGGCTTAACAAACAATGGCTGTATATTTGCAATGAATAGGATGGGGATATAGAATAACTTTGCCCAAAACGGCAAAATTAATGATATAATTAAACCCGGAATGCAGGATTGCAGGAATAAACCATTTATCCGTTAAAACGATGGACATAAACAGCTTAATACTGAACAATTTAAACTATTCCGTTATTCTATTCGACGAAAACCTCGTTTTAAAGTTTTTAAACCTTCCGGCGCAGGAACTTACAGGATATTCCGACAGATTCTTAAACGTCTTAACGCTTAGCCGCTTTTTCAACGATAACGCCTAAAGGAATTAAAGGAGACGGATTTATTTAATGACCGAATTTTTCTAGAATAAATTCTTTGGGGTTATAAAGCCGCAAGTTTTTAATATTTTCAAAATGTTTCCCGTTGCCCGTTATTAACGGGATATCCTTGTGAAGGGATACCTCGACGAAAGGACGGTCTGAAGGGTCTTTAAGAGATAGCAGGTATGGGTTGTCCGGCAACACCGGTTTGGATTCGGACGAAATATAATTCAATAAAGGAAGGATATATATTTCTGGAAACGAAAATTTACGGCTTCTTAATACTCTATTATACTCGTCAATAATTCTCGAATCGGCGTTAATCGTCAATTTTCCGTTTATAACCATATTTAAAATTTTTGCGGGAAAACCGTCGGGATTAATCACGCCGGAAACAATGACGTTAGTGTCGATAACTATATCCATTTATTTTTTTGCTCTATTTTATTTGATGTTTTCTTTTCTTGCTTTTTCAATTTCGGTTAAAATATCTTTACCGGTAAGCTTATTTAAACCTTTTTGAATGGAATAGAGCCTTAATTTATCTAATGCGGATTCCGCTTTTGCCCTTCTTATCGATTTAAGCTGTTCTTCTATATCGCCGCCGTCCAACTCTATGACTATTGCTTTAGGCTTTCCGTTAACGGTTACTACGGTCTCGCCGCCTGCACCGGATTCCCATAATTTTGAAGGATTATTCCTTAATTCTTTGCTTGTTATAAATTTCATATTTATATGCCTCCGTTTCATCCGTATTACCTGTATTTTCTTTGTATATCACTATAAGGCGTACAATATATTATATTATAGTGGGATATATTATACACCTTATAGTATATATTTTTTATATCCAAAAGTCAATTCGTATTCATCCCCCAAAATTGCCGATAGAAATTTCTAAAAAAAATGAAAATGGCGTCCTGAATAATGAAAATGGTGTCTGATTTATTTATTCTCTCACTGCAGACTGGGTTTGCGGGATTGGCAAGCAAAGATAAAGGTAAAGTTAAACCTTAAATTGTAAAACAACGAAAAATAGACGGCTCATCAAATCCTTTCTTTCGTATAATAATAAACATATCCGATATATTCGTGCAGGGCTTCTGAGGATGTCAAAAGATAGCCTTGCGGAAAATAGCTGTAGGTATTATAATGCATATCGGTTTTAAAATCGGCTGGATACGGGATTATTTTGATATTTTTAAAAGCGCCGGACTTTACGGATTTTGTAAACAAAAGCATAGCCCTCGGCGTATGATAAGCCGAAGTCACAAGAATAATCCGGCTAAAATCCTTTTTTTTGCAAATTTTTAAAACATACCGAGCGTTCTGGTATGTATCGTCGCTTTTATCTTCGATTATAACGTAACGCTTATCGACTCCGATAGAAACAAGAACGTTTTTCATTGCTTTAGCTGGGGAAAATGTCGAAACAGCCCGTCCGCCGGAAACGATTATAGGAACATGGTATTTCTTGTATAATTTAAAGCCTTCATAAAGCCTGTTGAACGTATCGCCGCCGAGAGTACGCCTGTTATACGCACCGGAAGAAAGAACGACTATAGCCGACGACTCTTTGATTATTCTATGCGAAGGTACCGGATAGCTCGTTTCTAAAGGAATTAACAGCATATTGGAAATAGGCTGTATCGAAAACAGATAAATGCAGGTTGCGGAGACCAAAGAAATTACGAGTATTAATATGTGTATTAATTTAGTCTTTTTTTTAATTAAAAGCGCAAAAGAAAACAAGGCTATTAACAAAAACGCAATAATTATAATACCGGGCGGAAATAATATAGATTCTATAAGTTTTTTAATGAAAAACATTTGCTTCTTCTTTATGACCGTTATAATTTTTTATTTACTATGAGTGCTATACGTTATTTATAATTCTATTGTACCATACTAAGAAAAACGTATCCGGAAAAGGTATCTAATGATAGAATAACTTTGCCCAAAACGGCAAAATTAATGATACAATTAAACCCGGAATACAGGATTGCGCGAATAAACCATTTATCCGTTAAAGCGATGGACATAAACAGCTTAAGATAGGAGGTGCCAGATTTATTTATTTGCTTACTCCAGCCTGGGTTTGCGGGATTGGCAGGCAAAGTTCAGGGAATAAAAAAATTGACTTAATTATATCATGAGGTAACCGTGAAGCATCTTTACGTATATCATATTGCAAAAATACCTTGTAATTTTGCAATATAACTGATATAATCTTTTTATGGATTACATTG
>JAJYQS010000051.1 GCA_021794475.1 bacterium
AGCATATAGGATTTGATACCGTATATGTAAGAAATTTTACCGATATCGATGATAAAATAATTAAAAAAGCTAATGAAGAGGGTGTTGCTTTTAATATTATTTCCGAACGCTTTATTGATGAATTTCACAATGATATGGATTCGCTGTCTGTCGAACATCCTTCTTTTGAGCCTAAAGCCACTGAAACTATAGAAGATATGCTCTTATTTATTCAATCTTTGATTGATAAAGGCGTTGCATACGAAAAAAATAATGATGTTTTTTTTAAAGTTAATTCATTTAAAGAGTACGGCAAACTTTCTCATAAAAATATAGACGAATTGCTTTCAGGCGCAAGAATACCTTTAAACGATGAAAAAGAAAATCCGCTTGATTTTGCACTATGGAAAAAATCAAAACCGAATGAGCCGCTATGGGAAAGTCCATGGGGTCAGGGGAGACCGGGCTGGCACATTGAATGTTCCGCTATGAGCATGAAATTTCTGGGAGAGCAGATTGATATACACGGCGGTGGGTCAGATTTGATATTTCCGCATCATGAAAACGAAATCGCTCAGAGTGAAAGCTTTACCGGAAATAAATTTGTTAATTACTGGATCCATAACGGATTTGTCAATATCAATAACGAAAAAATGTCAAAATCCTTAAAAAATTATATAACTATCAGGGATTTACTTAAAGATTATGAACCTGAAGTTATAAGAATATTTTTTATGTTTACGCACTACAGGTCTTTTATAGAGTTCTCGCAGGGCGGACTTGAAAGTGCAAAGCAGTCTCTAATAAGGCTTTATGAGGCCGTCGGTTTATATATCTCTATTAAAAGTAAAATTGCCGATAAAATTATTCAGGTTGTTAAAAATGACGGCGATAGTATAAATAACGGCGACATTTTAACGGGTTCCAATAATAGTAAAGAAACGGAAAATATAGAAATAGAGGATTATTTAAACGGTTTTTACGGCGCCATGAATGATGATTTCAATACTGCCGGCGCGCTGTCCGTTTTATTTAATCTCATTAGAAAAACAAATCAAATTATAAATAATTCATTGTCAAAAGGATTTATTAACGATTATGAATTAGAATTTTTAGATAAATTTCATGAATTTATAAAAACTATACAAAATATTTTGGGAATATTAAAAAAAGAGCCGCAAATATTTTTAGAAAAATATTTAAAAAATTTTGAAAATACAGAATTATCCGATGATGAAATTAAAAGTTATATCGATAAAAGAAATGAGTTTAGAAAAAATAAAGATTATAAATCGGCAGACGAAATACGCAAAATGCTTCTTGAGAAAAAGATAGTATTGGAAGACACAGGTTTTGAAACAAAATATAAAATAGAAAGTAAATAAAAAATAATAAAATTAAATTCAGCAAGCTAATTTTTTAACTTTGGAGGCGTTTAACTCTAAATTTATAATCCGGAGTTTATAATTATTTTATTATTAATTTTATAGATTTTTATAAATTTGGAGCGCGAAAGAAGATAAAATGAACATTAAGGAAATGATTGACGAATTTTTGGTATGCCCTAAATGTAAGGGGAAACTTGAAATGTCGGTAATAAATAAGACAACGGTTGAAGGCAATCCCTGTAAATCTCCTATACTAATATGCAGAAACTGCGGCGTATATTATCCTATTGAAGACGACATACCTGTTTTGCTGGTTGACGAAGCAAAAACAATAGACGGTATTGAGTGAAAAGTATCTTAAATTAAATGGGAACAGACAATTATTTATTGCTTAAATTTAAACAGCTATTTGCTTTAGACGGCAATATAAAAAGCCGTTTTGCAGAAGTAAATTCTGATATTGCGGCATCGGATATAGGAAATTTTGCTGCATTTAAATTAAATAAAAACGCATCCGGCATTGACGGTATCAGCAAAGATAAAGATAAAGATGAAAACGGCAATAATAAAATTAATGCTGAGAGATTCTGGTTTTATGCCGAATCTATTGGCGAAGTCAAAATAGCGCTTTATTTATGCGATTTGATAAAGAGAAATACGCAGGCACCACCGGCGCCAGTCTTTTTCGTAAGCATTAAAACGGCTTCCGCATATAAGATTTTAGAAAACTACATCTGCTGCAGCAGTAAAGTGCATAATAACGGCAGCAATCATATTGACAATAACTGCAACGATATTATATATTTTTTTCATCCCGCTAATTTATCTAATTATTTTTTTAATTCTTATGCGGCTTTAATTAAACCGGATTGTTTTATTTCAATAGAAAATAGTATAAATAGCAGGCACGCAGAAATTTTATATAATAACAATAATAAAGTTAAAATTTATTTATTAGATTTAAATCTTAAAAAAGAAAAATTTTTGAAAAGTTATAAATTATTAGATGCTAAAATTTTAAATAATATATATGTAAATATAACCGATGACGAAGATAAAATAAATCTTCAAAAGCATTTTGGCAACATAAAATCGGCAGATAACTTATTTTTTACCGAAAAGCAAAGCTCCGCTCACGATTTTCGCAGCTGTACCGGCACTGATAACGATAAAAATTTTAAGAAAGTTCTATTAACGAAAGAAAAAATTAATATAGTAAAAATTTCTGATTTGCCGCTGAAAATTGCTTCATCTTTCAATAATTACTGTAATGAAAATGATGGCAAAAACTATGAATGCATTAAAGTTACGAAAAAAATTGAAGAAGTTAAAGAAATTAGAGAAGTTGTAGAAGCTGAAAAAAACACTTCGAAATTTACCGTTTGCAAAAAAGACAAAGGTATAGCTGAAGAAGATAAATTTCAATATCAATATGATAAATCTGAAAATAGATATAAAGACGGTGCAGATAAAGATAAAGCCCAGAATAGCAATAGTATAATTATCTCGTTTATATCGGTTCATAAAAAGGAAATTGTTTTTCTGTCTGGAATATTGCGGAGCGTCAATGAACATTTTTTAAAGAAAAATATTAAACTTAAATTTATCTTTGCCCCGAGAAATATTAAAACGGTTAGTCTGATAAAGAAAGCAGCCGGAAAAAATAATTTTAAAGCGCTGTTGTACAAAAAAGATAATGCGGATATAAATGTTTTCGTTAAAAAAAAATTTGCAGATAGCACGGAAAATACAAAAAACTTCGACAATGCCGATAAACCGCATAAACAAGATAAACAAAATAAACAAAATAAACAAAATAAATTTGATAAATATAAAGAGACCGATGTCGATATATTAATTATTGACGATTACGGGAAATTAGACGAAGTTTATGAAAAATCTGATATAATATATGTCGGAAAAAGTTTGTTTAAAGAAGAAAGCGGCGGACACAACATTTTAGAGCCGATATTATATTCAAAAGCGGTAATTACAGGTCCGTATATAGATAATTTTAAAAATATAGCCGATGCCTATCTAAAAGCCGATGCAGTTAAAGTAATTGAAAAGGATTTTTTTCTAAATGATTTTATAAAATTTATAGAAAATGAAGCACAATGGAAAGATATGGGCAAAAAATCTTATGATATATTTAAGAAACAGAAAGAACAAATAACAAAAAATTTAACTTGCTTTGTAAACAATGAATTTATAAACGGCTGAAAAATTGAGCGATATTTGTAAATACATAACGCCAATGTATAGTTCTGCGATATTTGTTAATATATAATGCTAATGTATAATTGTATGCTTGTCTTTAATTAAAATAATTAAATAAATATAAATAAAACAAAATGTATTTTAATTTGCATTTACCTTTTTTAATATTAGGCTCAAGACTGATTATACTTGCTATTATTATCTTATTGCTATTGATTTATGTAAAGGTAAAATTATTTAAAATCAAAATCTATTTTTCGGAGCTCAACACTTATAAGGGGCATAAAAATTTTTACGATTTAAATGGCATTATACATTTTCATTCAACGTATTCCGATGGTTCCGGCAAGATTGAAAATTTGATTAAAATAGCAAAAAAACTTAAGGCGGATTTTTTGATTTCTTCCGACCATAATACGTTAAAGCCGAAATATGACGGTATTGAAGGGTATTATGAAAATTTGTTCTATTTTGCCGGAGAAGAAATTAATACCGAGTTTGGTCATTTTCTTGCGCTCGGAATTGAAGACGAAATTAAAAGGGGCAATTATAAAGACGTGCTTGCGGAAATTAAAAAACAAAACGGCGTCGGCATTATCTGCCATCCGTATAACTGGTGGACTCCGTGGAAAAATTTTTCAGTTAAAGGTTATGCCGGAATTGAAATAATAAATCTGGATTCTCAGTGGAGGGGAATGAACCCGTTATATATCTTATTAGTTTTACTCACTTATAAAATTAATAGTTTTTATTCTCTGCATTTTCTAGCGCATAAACCTAAAAAAACATTGAAATTTTGGGACGGCGTTCAAAAACATAATAAAATGATAACCGGTATAGCTTCTATAGATGCGCATTCTAATGTCAAACTGAGCAAGAACATCAGAATACATTTTCCAAAATATGAAGAACTTTTTAGCGTTGCAAGAACGCATCTTCTGCTTGACAGAAAATTTTCAGGCAGAAATAATGACAGTGATATAAGAGCAGATAAAAATTTAATAGTAAAAGCTATAAAAAAAGGTTCGTGC
The DNA here is from genome assembly GCA_021794475.1 of bacterium. Lineage (GTDB taxonomy): Bacteria > SZUA-79 > SZUA-79 > Acidulodesulfobacterales > Acidulodesulfobacteraceae > Acididesulfobacter. Next base: position 4,619 of record JAJYQS010000051.1, read on the forward strand.
TACTTTTCATTTGATTTATTCGGAAAGCCTGAGGGTTTTTATTTTGAAGCAGGAATTGCGGAAGAGAATAAAAAAGAAGAATATTTTACAAGCGGAGATATTATAAATTTAAAAAAAATAAAAAATAAAATACGGTGTATAAATTTTTATTCAGGAATAAATATAAATTATAAAAAGACTAATTATGAAATTATATTGTATAAAAACGGAAAGAAATTGCACAGTGTAAAAAATAAAACGCTTGAATATAACTATATTATTGATGATTTTAACGGCGGCAATAAACATAATAAACAAGGAGGAGCAAATTTTTACAGAGTTGAAATAGATATTATAATACACGGATATAAAAAGATTACGTATCTTTATTCTAATAATGTTGAAATTTTTGGCGAATAAGTATATATTATATATTATTTGATTTATTTATCATCTAATCATATATTATAAAATTACGTTATATAATACGCAAAAGTATTCTTTATTAATTATTTTATTTTATTTTATTTATTTGTTTATTTGTTTGTTTATTTATTTATTTGTTTATTTTCTAATTATATATTATTAAAATTGCATTTCTAACATACACAAAAATATTTCTTTTTTAAAATACGCATATGTCTTTAACCGATATTGAAAAAATTGACAAAGAATTTGTATGGCATCCTTTTACCCAGATGCTTGACTGGGAAAAAGACGACAACATTGTTATAGAAAGAGGCGATGGTATATATCTTTATGATATCCACGGCAATAAGTATATTGACGGCGTTTCGTCGCTGTGGGTAAATATACACGGTCATAACAATAAGGAATTAAACGACGCCATAAAAGAACAGGCAGATAAAATATCCCACAGCACTTTGCTGGGTTTAGCAAGTGTTCCGTCCGCTATTCTGGCTCAAAAACTAATTGACATAGCGCCTACTAATCTGAAAAAAGTTTTTTATTCGGATTCAGGTTCGACATCGGTCGAAATTGCAATCAAGGTTGCGTTTCAATATTTCAGACAGAAGGGTTCGAAATATAAAAACAAGAAGAAATTTATCGCAGCGACATCGGCGTATCACGGTGATACTATTGGAAGCGTTTCCGTCGGCGGCATGGAACTTTTTCATTCTATTTATAAACCTCTGCTTTTTGAAACATTAAGGATAACATATCCTTATTGTTATAGATGTCCGTTTAATTTAAAGCATCCTGCATGCGAACTTTATTGCGCCAAAGAAGCAGAAAAAATAATAAGCTATTATGCAGACCAGAGCGCTGCAGTCATAATAGAGCCGATGGTGCAGGGCGCAGCAGGTATGATAACTATGCCGACGGGGTATATGAAAAAAATTGAAAAAGCGTGCAAAGACAATGAAGTGCTGCTCATTGTAGATGAAGTTGCGACAGGTTTCGGCAGGACGGGAAAAATGTTTGCGTGCGAACATGAAGATATCAATCCGGATGCAATGTGCATTGCAAAAGGTATAACCGGAGGCTATCTGCCTCTGGCGGCGACTCTTTTTTCGAAAGAAATTTATGAAGGGTTTATTGCAAATTTTGAAGATAATAAAACCTTCTTTCATGGGCATACATATACCGGCAATCAGCTTGCCTCTGCTTCGGCAATAAAATCTTTAGAATTGTTTAAAAAAAATAATATAATTAATGCAAATATTTCGAAAGTTGAGTATTTTTCAAAAAAACTTAAAGAATTTGGCGGACTTGAACATGTCGGAGAAGTCAGAACAATAGGTCTTATGGCAGGTATAGAGCTTGTTTCGGATAAAAAGTCTAAAGAACCTTATCCTCAAAAAGATAAAATAGGTCACAGAGTCATATTAAAAGCAAGAGAAAGAGGCGTGATAATAAGACCGTTAGGCGACGTCATTGTTGTCTTACCGCCTCTTGTAATAGAAAAAAACGAAATAGACGAACTTTTAGGCGTTGTTTACGATTCTATTAAATCGGTCACGCAGCAATAAAATTACCATAACTAAATATAAATAAAAAACCGTTAATGTGAATTCAGGCATATTAAAATTTTTTTCATCCCTCATAGCTATAGCAATTTCGTTCGGGTATGCGGGTATTATATTTTTAATGATTTTAGAGAGCTGCGCTGTGCCGATTTCTTCTGAAATTGTGCTTGGCACTGCCGGTTTTCTTTCAGGTGAGGGAAAATTTAATTTCTATTTGATAATTGTTGCCGCAACCGCGGGAACGTTGATAGGTTCTTCGCTGCTTTATCTTATCGGCGCAAAGGGCGGGAGGATTTTTTTAGAAAGATACGGAAAATATTTGCTTATAAGCAAAAAGGATATTGACAGAGCGCAAAAATGGTTTTTGAAATACGGAAGTTTTGCCGTGCTGATAGGAATAATGCTTCCGGTAATAAAAACATATATAGGTTTTCCGCCGGGGACTGCTTTTATGAGTTATAAAAAATTCGCCGTTTTTATAATTATCGGTTCTGCTATCTATAATACTATTGTTGTTTATCTCGGTTTAAAACTCGGACAAAATATAAATTTAATAATGCCTTATTTTAATAAATTAGGGCTGGCTGCGGTTATTGCAGTGTTTATCCTATTTGCAGTTTATATTTATATACATGTAAAAAGAGCTTTTGCCAGATAAAAATAGCCTGACTGAAAATATTAGCTATGCACAGTCATCTTATCATTAGCATAGGCTCCGGTACAGGCAACTTGCAGCTATGGGCTCAACAGATAACTAATATTATAGTTATGCATTATATATAATATATATATTGATTTTATATTGTATTCTACATTGTATATAATTAAACAATAATGGACAATGCAGACGTTATTAACACTAATATCCATGCTGCCGCAACCGGAAGATTTGCTGCAGCTGAAGAAATAATCCAAAATTTTTATTGCGAGCCGTATAATGAATCATACGAATTGCACAACGGTGATAAAAGAGCAAAAAAATTCGGTTTCAGAAATTTATTGCTTTACGCTTTTTTAACTTTTGTTTTAATTTTGCTGCTTATGCCTTTTCAACGTATTAACAGTATAAATTTCCCTTTTTTCATATTTAAAGACTTTATCGTTATCCTGCTGCTGTCAGTTTTTCTTATATATAAAAACCAAAAAGATAAGTATAAAACAAACAGAAATAAATATATAAGCAAGGTTCCTTATTACACTAATAATCAACTTATTCACAGCGCTGACGCTCTTTCCGATTATGCAGAAGATTATGCAGAAATTAATTACTTCAGATTAGGTATCTTAGATGCCGATAATTATTATAATAGTTATAGCGAATATAATAATTATAATCATAATTACAATAATAATAACGATAATTGTAATGACAAAAATAAAAACAGGTTAATTATAGGAATAGATAGAAAAAAAAGATTTGAACATATTATGATAGTATCGCCTACAGGCGGCGGCAAAACTTCAAAATATATAATACCATCCATAAGAAAAGATGCCTGCTTTAAAAATACATGTGTTTACGCTATAGATATAGACGGACCATATTTATATAACGCAGTGAAAGACAGCTGGCTTGCCAATAATAAGAAAATAGTACATTTCGACCCGTATAATGCCGACTCCGTGCATTTTAATCCGCTTATAGAAAGATGCGGCGATGAAAATAATTTTTATAACAATGAAATCAGACCGGTAAGCGATGACAAACTTTATGAACTTTCCTCTATGATTTTTTATGCCGATAACAACGAATTGAAAGGAGGGGACATTCAGGCGCATAAATATTATTCTAAAAGAAGCGCCGATATTCTTTACGGTTGTCTTTTATATCTTAAATGCAAATACGACATTAAATATTTTAATTTAATTACGGCAAAAAAATTTTTTGAAAAAGGGTTCAGTTTTATAGAAAAAGAAATAAAATCTTATGACGGAAATAATAGCAAAAAAATAAAAGAAGTGTTTAATAATTTTTTTGAAATACCTTTTTATGAACGGGCAAAAATTATTACAGATATTTTGAACGGACTTGATTTTATAAAAAACGCAAATGTAGAAAATGCTTTTAAAACAACAGAAAAGGTTCTGTCAAGCGGTAATTTTTTAACTATAAAAGATTTGTTTAACAAAAACAATGACACGCTGCTGATTGTTTCCGTTCCTAAGGAAAAAATAAATTCCGGCGGTTCAAGGCTGATTTCAATTATTACCGATATGGTGATTAAAGAAATATACGAAAACAGAAGAGAGGTTTTAAAGAGTGAGGTTTTAAAGAATAATTCCGCATTGAACGGCAATTATAATGACGATAATGAGAGAAGCGGGAAAGAAAATATTAAAGCGGGGATTAATTCAGGCGAAAAAGCAAAAAATAATTATAACGATTTTATATATAAAGATATTTTTATATATTTAGACGAGTTTCCTGTCTTAAATATAAACAATTTTGATATAGAACTCGCAAATTTAAGGAAAACAGGTACCGGAGTCTGCATCAGTTTACAGGATATTTCTTTTCTAAAAAATAAATACGGCGATATTTCGCTTATAGATTCAAATATCGGAACGCATATTATAATGGGTAATGCCGGTATTGATACTGCCAAAAGATATTCTGAAAGAATGGGGCAGAAATATGTAATGCATACGGAAAAATTCAGTACTGTTTCCGGCGGAAACTTTAAAAATGGTATAGACGGTATAAATATAAATTCTATTGCCGGTAAACGCCGGAATAATAATCTCGGCAATAATTCTTTCGGCAAATATGGCGGCGTAAACGAAAGCGGAAATTCATACGGCGGCGGTCGGCACGGCAGTATTTACAATAAAAAACTTGACGATATTTTAGCCGCAGTCGGATTAAACAACAGAAGAGAAACACCGGTTGCTTCAGGATTATTTCCGTTAATGAATGCAGATGAAATCAAAAATATGGATATAAATGATGTTTTAATCTATTCAAAATTTACAAGACCGTTTATTTTATCTTTGAGTTGAATAACATTATTATTCCTTTCAGTTTTTTAGCTTTATAGCTTGGAGCATAGATTTTGCCAGATTTTTATAAAACTGGGAACTGCTGCTTTTTTTCAATATGTCGTAATATTTAAAAGCCTTTTTATAGTTTTTGTTTTTCAGATAAATATATCCTATCTGGGACAGTTCATATTGAAAATGTTTTCCCGACGGCTGCATTTTATAGGCTTTTGTAAAATAGCGCAGGGCATTATCAAATTGTTTTAGTTTATAGTACATTATTCCTGAATGATAATAGCCGGAGGTTATTACGGCAGGCTCTTTTTTTGCAAGACTGTTATTTAGCAGAAGACTGAAATAGTGCAGCGATTTATCTGTTAAACCGCTGTTGTAGCAGCTCATAGCCAACCTGTATAATGTTTTAACATATTCTTTGCCTTCTAGTCTGTTTAAATTTTTATTAAGAAGTTTCAGCATGTTTTTTTTAAGACCTAATCTTTTATTATCCTGAATCTTAAGATTTAAGACTTTATTAAACAGGACTTTATTTTTAATTAGAGGCAGTTTAATTTCATTTGCTAATTTCAATGAGTGTTTATAATTTTTTGTCATATAATAAACATCGGCTAAATAATATAACGAATTAATATTTTTATTTCTGTTGTAATATTTATTTGCATAATATATTGCCTGCTTTGTATTTCCTTTTTTAAAGTATATTTTGGAAAGCATATAATATATATTTGAATTTAAATTATGTTTTCCGAGCAAAAAAGATTTGTGTTTATACATTTTTAATGCTTTGTTATAGAGGTGCTTTAAGAAATTATTCTTCATTGCCTTATATAATAATTTTGAAACTATTTTCTGATATTTTTTTTTGTTTCTTAGACTATTCTGAAAATCAAATAATATTCTGCTTATATAATTAAAACTTTTATTATAATTATTTAACATCGAATAATATTTAAATAAATATTTTAGGGCAGACAGTTGAATAGAAGGATAGTCTATATTTTCGCTTTCAAAACCGACTAATTTCAAACCCGTCTGTATAGTATTTGTTTTATTTTCTCCAATTAAAGATTCCCCGTATTTCAACATTGATATATTATAATAATAGTTTTTACCGCAATATTTTAAACTAATCTTGAAATCTTTGGATGCAAATGCATATTGTTTACGTTTTAAAAATATCAATCCTTCAAAATAATTTTTATAGCACAGGTCTTTTTTATACGGTTTAAAAAGATGTTTAATATTTAAAACCAAAAGAGCCTTCTTAAAATCAGATTTAGTATTAATAAGGTAGTTTAGATATATTTTGTTAAAATTATTGCCTCTTGTTAACAAGAAAGCGTTTTTACTTAAAATACGGCGCAATTTCTTATTATTTAATATTTTAACGGCATTTTTAATATTGTCTGATTCTTCATATGATGCTCCAAGATAAATCAAAGATTTTAGATGCAGCATTTTCATATAGTTTAATCTTTTACCCGCTTTTATTTTTTCTTCGGTCTTTTTTACAAGAAATTTAAAATCTCTCACTGAACGTCTTTTATTTTTAAGATTAAAGTCGCATTTTGCCATAAAATAAACCACGGAATATATCTTTGCATAATCAGGTTC
>JAJYQS010000083.1 GCA_021794475.1 bacterium
ATAAAAACTATATTTATTTTAAACAATACGGAGTGTCTGTTAATTTTCATCGACGTAGAATTTATATCCGTAACCCCTTATAGACTTTATGTATTTAGGATTTCTCGGATCGTCCCCTATTTTTTTTCTTATTCTTCCTATCAAAACATCGACCGTCCTATCAATGCTTTCATAACTCATAGTTTTAATGTTTTCCAAAATATAGTCCCTTGTAATAACGTTTCCTTTGTTTTTATATAAAAGTAAAAAAAGTTCGTATTCCGCAGAGGTTAAATCGACGGCTTTCCCGTTTTTTTTAATAAGCATTTTGTTCTCTTCTACTTCAAAACCGCCGTTTTTATTACCCCCGCTATCACCGGTATAATTATCGCGTGTTTTTCTTCTGGCTACGGCTCTGATACGTGCGACAAGTTCTCTTGGGTTATAAGGCTTTGCGACGTAATCGTCTGCTCCTATTTCAAGTCCCGTCACTATGTCGGAATAATCGCCTCTTGCCGAAGAAATAATTATCGGAAGACTGTAAAGCTGCGAAACCGATTTGCATACTTCTAATCCGTCGGCATCGGGTAATGTCAGGTCTAAAATTAAAAGGTCAAAACCGCCTGCGCTCTCCTTTAAAACCTTAAGGCCGCTTTCAGCAGTTTCAAAATTTACCAGCTCTATATTGAATTTATAAAGATATTCTTTTAAGAGTTCGGCAATTTCTTTGTCGTCTTCTATCATTATAACTTTTGCCATAAAATTTAATAGTAGTAATAGTAGTAATATCAGTAATAGTAAGTTATAAAATTAAAAAAATTATTAAATACAATAAATTAAAATTTAATGAATAATTAAAACAAGCAATATTTAAAACCGGATATAATCATTTATAAAATGATTATATCCTATAAATGTTAATTTAAAATAAATATTTAGTAAATGATTAAAATTTTACCGACAAAACTTTATAAATTTTATCAATAATTTTAATAAAAATCTCAGGTTACGAAATAACTAAAGGGGGTTTTTGTAGGTTACCTGTCTCAGCCTTTTCCTTTATCCTGGTCTTTTTTAGAAAGCCATTAAGATTCAAAAAAATCGAATGTAGGAAATGTAGGATATGATATAATATAGTATTATGGAAAAGATAATAGAGGTTTTATAAACTTATGAAAAATAGAGACGAAAAATATTATAAATTAAAAGATTTGCCATTAAATAAAGTCTTTTTCTGGTCATACGACAAAGAAAAAGCGGAACTTCCTTTATCCTTGATAATGGAGACTGTTATAAGGAAAGGTAATTTAGAGGATTTATATGTGCTTTTTAATATATTTCCGTTAGAAGAACTAAAAAAAACATATATTTCAGAAATAAGACCGGTATTAAGCGGCGAAGACAAAGAGTATTATAAGCTGAGACCTTTTGCGAAGATGGATAAACAAAGCGTATGGCTAATGGATTTATTATTTAAAACAGAGGAAGAAATAAAATTACGGAATTAAAAATCAGCGGGGCTAAATAGGTGTCAAAATGTGGCTTAAAGAAACAGAAGAGGTTTTAAATATGCTTTCTAATGAAGAAAGGCTTAAGGGATTTGTCTTTTTCGGCGGTTCCGCTCTTTCTTATTATCTGCAGCACAGACTTTCGGAAGATGTGGATCTCTTTAGCGTCGATAAACAATTAAAACAAAGAACCATAGAAGATATTATGATTAAAATTCGCAATAAAGGACATAAAGTAACAAGCCTCGTTACTGAGGACATGACCATTCAGCGCGATTTTGAAATAGACAATGTAAAAACGACTTTTTTAGTATGGAGTCTTGAAGGTTTAAAAACGGATGTAAAACCGTTTAGAGGCAGTTTAAAAATTGCGTCTTTAGATCTATTGGCGGGAATGAAAGCATATGCTTTCGGTCGAAGAACCGAAATAAGGGATGCTTACGATCTATTTGTTTTATTTAAAGAAATAGGGGTTAGTAAAGTAATGGATTCCGCTTCTAATTTTTTTGGAGAGCTTTTTAGTAAAAGGCTATTTATAAATCAGTTAAACGATTTAAGCCGAATAAAAGAGAGTAGAATAGAAGACATGCTTGAGCCGAAATATAAAGTTACTAAAGCGGAAATACAGGCTTATTTCGAAAATGAGATTAAAGAATATATTGAGAAAGAACTTGTAAAATCTAAAAATCAGTCTATCGCTCCTAATCCCGACTCCTTTTTTTAATGGCTTTACAAAAAAGACCAGGATAAATTTATTTCGGATAGTGTCTGCCTGAAGAGCTGCTGTTACTTCTCCGGCAAGTTTTTTGTCTTTAGTCCGGGTGGACATCTGATAACGTTTCTTATCGACTTCAAACTCAGTCCAATATAAGCTTCCGCGTTTATAAATTCTCATAAAAAAGTGTAGGGATTTTTGTAGGTAAAATTTTCATATTTTTGCATAATTTTACCTATTTTTTACATTTTTGTCAAATGGAATGAATTGCAGTGAAAAGCTTAATTTCAGTGTTTTTGAATGGTCGGGATGACACGATTTGAACGTGCGACCCCCTGCACCCCATGCAGGTGCGCTACCAGCTGCGCCACATCCCGATATTGAATTGATTATACTTATAACTTATCACTTTATTATTTTATTGTCAATAATCGATAAATAATATATCATAATTCTATTAAAAAATTTATAGTAAACGGCATATTAGCAGATAAAAATTAACTGATATATTAACTTATGAATAAGATATTTCACCTTTTACATGATAAAATTATAACGTTAGGCGGTTCTAAATTATCTATTTTATCTATTGCCGTTGCAATTTTGGTTCTTGTATTTTCCTATCTTTTATCCCGTTATTCAATAAAATTTTTAAAAAAAGAATATTTAGATAAAACTTCAATAAGTAAAGGCACTAAACTGATAATCGTCAGACTTATTAAAATATTTATTTTAATAATAGGCGCTTTTGTCAGTTTCCAAATTCTGGGCATAAATCTTAGTTCGCTTGCAATATTTGCCGGTATTATAAGTTTAGGCATAGGTTTTGGTATCCAAAATATTTTAAGTAATTTTATTTCTGGAATAATAATATTATTTGAACAGCCTATAACAGTCGGCGATTATGTTTCTATAGGCGAATTAGACGGCGTGGTCACGGAAATAAGAACAAGAAGCACCACTGTAACAACAAGGGATAATATAAGCGTTATCGTACCTAATTCTAATTTTATATCTCAGGAGGTAATAAACTGGTCGCATGAAGACCCGAAAATTAGAATTCATATCCCCGTAGGCATTGAAGAAACCGCTTCTAAACTTGATTTGGCAAGAGATATTTTATTGCAGATAGCTTCAGAACATCCTAAGGTTTTAAAAGACCCAAAACCAAGCGTATGGTTCGAAACATTCGGAAATTCCACTTTTAATCTTACGCTTCTTATATGGATTGAATCGGCTGTTTTTAGACACTATGTCGTGAGCGACATTAATTTTGAAATAGCTAAAAGGTATGCTGCAAATAACATTGATATAACTTATCCCTATACCAATTTGCTATTCAAGAATGATTTAAGCGTCAATAGCAACAACAATACAAATACTTTAAATAAAATACTGAATCCCGGCGGCGTTAATAATATGCATGGGCACGGATATTATGAAGATGACGCCAATCATACTGATAACATTGGTCAAAATGGAAATGAAAATCCTGTTGTTAATAATAAAGGTAAACAATGAGTAATATTGGAGTAATTTAAACAATTTGGAGTAATTTGTTGTACATTCAATGTCAAAATATACATTATGCTTAATTATATACAATATGTATAATATATAGTTATAGTAAATTTACTATAACATAAACAGTATAAAATATAACTAAAATACAAGATTGATAAAATTGATATAAATATGGGCAATATATTATTTTATAGATAAGGAGCGCCGTTATGCTTTACGTTATGCCTAATGCCGGTGTTAAGCCGATTATCAGATTTATAAATCATGCCAAAAGAGAGTTAGACGTTAATGTTTATTACTTAAATGACAAACCTGTATTTAAAGCCATCCGATATGCCGTCAAAAGAGGCGTTAACGTTAAAATAATGATAGACGGAAAACCCTATAAAATGTCTATAAGAAAAGAGTTAAAAAATATTAAAAGAACAGGCGCTAATGTTGAAATAGATAAGATGTTTGATAAAAGATATGTTTTTGACCATGCTAAATATATGGTTGATAATCATGAAGCTTTGATAGGAACAGCTAATTTTGATTGGTCTGCATTTCATAGAAACAGAGAATATGAATATACTACATACAATGAGAATATAATAAACTCGCTTAAAAATATCTTTAATTCCGATTATAGACGCACAACATTTAACGGCTATGTAAACCGCAATCTTGTTGTATCGCCTGGAGCAACTCAAAAACTGCTGTCCGTTATAAACCAGCCAGGAAAAATAGACATAGAAACCGAAGAATTGGGATACGACAGAATCGTCCTGTCGGCGTTGGCAAGAAAGGGCTCCGCCGTCAGAATAATAGTTCCCTCAACTATTTCTTATTATGATAAAAAAAATATAAGATTTTTGGAAAGATATGGGGTTAAAATAAGATTAATGCCTGTAAAAAATGTTTATATTCATGCTAAAATGATTGTAGGAGCGCAAGAGGCTTTTATCGGCAGTGAAAATTTTACTTATACTTCACTGAATAAAAATAGGGAAGTAGGTATTATTATTTGCAATAACAATAGAAACAGCAATAATTATAATAGCGTCGGAAGCGGCAATAGCGGCAGCGCTGATACATTCAACAGACTTAGAGACAGGTTCAACAAAGACTGGAATATGGCTGATTAAACTGCAATAACTATATATAAAATAATAACAATAATAGTAATAATAAATTAATGACTAAATTGATGACCGAGACTGCCGCAATTAAACCAATCAAACCAATCCAACAAGTTAAACCAGGCAAACCAGTCAAAATATTTTTTACAGGGGGCATATCTTCCGGTAAATCAAAATACGCTGAGAACACGGCGCTATCCATTTTAAACAATAATTTGGATTTAAAAAAAAATTTAGATAAAAATTTAGTTCAATTTTTAGATGAAAGTCTCTACAACAATTTAAACGGAAAATATCCGGAAAATTCAAACATATTGCACTTTATTGCTACCGCAAATTCTTTATCTTCCGATAATGAAATGAAAATAAAAATTGCGGAACATAAAGCAAAACGCCCGGATTGTTTTATAATCCATGAAAATTTTGATGATTTAAAAACTGAAATTAACAATACGTATAATATGTTTAATTCAATCTCAGCCTTATCTCATAATAATAATCATATAATAATACTAATTGATTCTATGACTTTATGGCTTTCCGGAATTTTTACCGATTTAACAAAATATAATGAAGCATTATCCGCATTAAATGACCTTTTTGATTTTATCGGCAAGTTGGATTGTTTTTTTATATTTGTAAGCGATAATTTAAGTTTCAATATGGTACCTCAAGATGAATATGTCAGAAAATTTATAAGCTTAAATGGATTAATGGAGCAAAAAATTTCTGCGTTATGCGATTTTGTCTACTTGACTGTTGCAGGAAATATTTTAAGATTAAAATAATAGAATATAAAAATAAACAAAAATATAATACAATATGTTAATGTGGCGTGATGAAACTAATTAAACCATATAAATAAAAAAAAATTAAATACAATAAATATAATAACAATAAATAAATATAATAAAATAAATAGAATAATAATAGAAGAGTTTAGAGTATATGGCAGAATACGGCAAAAATATTTACTGTGATTCCGATAAGTTAAATAAAGAAAAATTATTGTCATTAATTAAATCTATTCCTGAGGTAGATAAAAAAAAATATTATAAGATCGCCGAAAGTCGTTTAAATAGGCTCATTAAGCCGAAAGGAAGCCTTGGCAGGCTTGAGAAGTTTGTCTGCGATATTGTTGCTATTACGGAAAATGAAAGACCGGTCGTGAACAGCAAATATGTTTGTGTTTTTGCAGGGGACCATGGAGTCGCCTTTGAAAATGTCAGCGCCTTTAAACAGGAAGTTACAGCTCAAATGGTTGCCAATTTTTTGACAGGCGGAGCTGCGATTAATACTATTGCAAATTCTGTCGGAGCCAGGGTCGTAGTTGCCGATGTAGGAGTGAATACCGATTTTGGCAATGATTTTTTAAATAACGAAAATTTTATCAATGCAAAAATAAATAAAGGAACAGGCAACATTTTTAAAGAACCTGCAATGTCCTATGATGATGCGCTTAAATCTGTGCATATCGGTATAATTATAGCCGAAAAATTAATTGACGGGGGAGCAAATATCTGTTCAACGGGGGATATGGGCATCGCAAATACCACGCCGTCTTCAGCTATTGTCAGCTTTTATTCGGGAATTGAGCCAAAGACGGTTTGCGGATACGGAACGGGTGTTGACAGAAAAGTTATTTCTAAAAAAGCGGCGATTATTGAAAAAGCGATACTTCATAATATAACGGACAGATATGACCCGATTAGCGTCCTTGCAGGCATAGGCGGTTTTGAAATAGGAGCTATAGCAGGTTTTATTATAGGATGCGCATTAAAAAAAACGCCTGTTGTTGTCGATGGTTTTATTTCGACGGCTGGAGCTATAATAGCCCTTAACTTAAATAATAACTGTGCAGATTATATGTTTTTAGGTCATCTTTCAAAGGAGAAAGGCCATAGCGCTGCAGTTTCATTAATTAAAAAACAATCTAAATCATATAAAAAACCTATTTTAAATTTAGGTATGCATCTTGGCGAAGGAACAGGAGCAGTTTTGGCAATGAAAATAATAGAAGCGTCTGTCGATATGTACAATAATATGCTTACATTTGACGAAGCCAATGTTATTGCTTCAAAGAAAAACCAATAAAATAATTAGAAATAAAAAGTAACATAAAAATAAATAACAGATAAATAATGTATGACTGATAGATCGATAATGAATAAATAAAAAATAAATAAAGATAAATAATCAGATAAATAGATAGCTTTAGATAACTTAATCAAATTATTTGATTTATTTGTCATAAATTTTTATGAAAAAAATTTTAACTGCAATCAGTTTTCTGACTATTTTTAACTTTGATTCAATTTTTAAAAACGGTGCCGATAAAACATTAAAGTCAAACCATGGTACCGTTCATACTGTTTCCGAAGATAATAAAAATAAAACAGACGCGGCATACACATCAGACGCCGATGCTTATACAAATGGAGCATTGGGCTCGAAGAACAATCATATGTATGGCGCGGCGCAGAGAACGGATACCGGTGTGTATTCAAGACTGCATCTGGTAAAGTCTATAAAATTTTTTCCTTTAGCAGGGCTGTTTATAGGTTTGAACATTGCAATTTTATATATTGTTTTTAATAAAATTACATTTTCGCCGGGTATTGCTTCAATAATCTCAATCGCCGGTCTTTTTATTATTACGGGAGGGCTGCATTTTGACGGTCTGTCTGACACTTCCGACGGTCTTATGGCATTTTTAAAAACAGGAGATAAAAACAAATTTTATAATGCGATGAAAGACGTAAATACCGGACTGGCAGGCACAATAAGCGTCATATTCTATATTATTTTATTATATAAAATTATATTGGACTTTAATTCTTTTCAAACATACAACAGACTTTACGGAATTTATGCATTAATTAGTTTTCCCGTTGTCGGCAGATATACTATTGTTTTAATGTCTTATTTTACAGTTACTCCCGAGAATTTCAGGGGTATAGGTTCGATTTTTACCGAAGGAACCGATATATTAACATTTATTTCAGCTTCGGCGATTACATCAATTATTGTAGTGCTTTTTTTTGGATATAGCGGACTTTTTGCTTTGCTTGCTACATCGTTTGCAATGTTGATTGTTTGTTATTTTTTTATTAAAAAGTTTGGCGGAGTAAATGGAGACATGCTTGGTTTCGGTGTAAAAATATCTGAGATAATTTTTTTAATTTCATTATTAGATTTTATAAAAACAGGGTTTTAAAATTAATCTGTATCTATAATTGTTTGCTATATTATTTACTGATTGATATTTTATTTGCGAATTTATATTTATTTATTAATTTATTTATTTATTTATTTATTTATTTATTAATTTATTTATTAATTTATTTATTTATTTATCTATCTATCTACAATATATAACACATAACTCTATAATATATAACACATAACATATATAATTATATAAAATGATTTCATCTATACCGCAATCTTTGCCGTCATCATCATTTGCCGTTTTGTTTTCTTCTGACAGGTCGTCTTCCGGAAAATCAACTTTTACGCTTGCTTTCTCCAGTTTTGTAAAAGAACGTGGCATACCGGTCTCATTATTTAAAATAGGACCTGATTTTATAGACCCCATTATCCTTGGTACCGCATGCGGCTGCAATGTTGCAAATATAGACCCTTTTTTAATACCTAAAAACAGATTAAATGATTTGTTTCAGCGCTCATCCGGCGGCGATGACGGTATTTACGGCGATAAAATAATTAACGTTGATAACAACGGCGATAATGGCGATAACGGCGACAAAAGAGAGAATGGCACTAATAATAAAGCTTTTATTATTGAAGGCGCTATGGGACTGTATGACGGCAATTCCTATATTATAGCCGAAAGATTTAAACCGCCGATAGTCCTTGTAATGGATGCCGCAAGGATATCTTCAACGATGGCGTCTTTAGTATACGGATTGAAAAATTATAAAAAAGGCATTATTATTTCAGGCGTAATTTTAAATAATATTTCTTCAGAAAGACATTATCAACTTATAGCTTCTGAAATTAAAAAAAATATTAAGGATGTGAAAGTTTTTGGATATATTGCTGCAGACGGAAAGAATATTGCAATAAAAGAACGGCATCTAGGACTTGCTACGCCAGGTTATTTTTCTTCAGAAAAAGAATTTCAAGAAAAAACTGATAAAATAAAAAATCTTGTAATGAAAAATATTGATGCCGATTTGTTAATAAAAACTTTAATAAAAGATTCAAAGTCTTTTTTTTCGCTCTTGAAAACAAATAAAAACAATAATAAAAAAACTGTTGCCGAAGCCGGCAAATCTAAGACTAACAGGTCTAATAAAGTCAAAATTGCCGTTGCGTATGACAATGCTTTTTTGTTTTATTATAAGTTTAATTTCGAAATTTTTAAAAAATTTAATGCGGAAATTATTTTTTTTAGTCCTATAAAAGATAAATCAATACCTTCGGGAGTCAAAGCTCTGTATATCGGCGGCGGCTATCCTGAGTTATACGCCAAAGAACTTTCATATAATGTAAGCATGAAACAGGAAATTTATAAATTTTATAAAAATAATGGATTGATTTTTGCCGAATGCGGCGGATTAATGTATCTATCCAAAAAATTAATTTATAAAACCGTGCAGTATGATTTCTTAGATATTTTGCCGTTTGTTTCGACTATGGACGGAACTAAGTTGAAATTGGGATATCGTACGGTATATTTATCTAAGGATTCATTTCTCGGGGAAGCAAATCTTAAAATAAACGGACATGAATTCCATTATTCGGAAATTTTAAATGACAATCAAAACATAATCAATTATAATATTAATTCTAATAATGAAATCGGCAATACGGCTAACTGCGGAAAAAATAATTTTAGCCTTAAATCTCTTCATAGCGATATTAATGTCGAATCTGTATTTGCAGTAAAAAATGTTTCTTCAAATAGCTTAACGAGATGTAAAATTGATGAAGGATACAGAATTTTAAATGCTATTGGAACTTATGTTCATGTTTCTTTTTTCTCAAACCAAAAAATTGCAAGAAATTTTATTGAAAGCGCAAAAAAATTATCGTTATGATTTTAACTCTGAATTAATAAAAAACAGAAAAACAGAATAATAATTTTGTAAAAATATAACTGATAATAAAAATAAATAATAAAAATAAACAATAAATATCAATGAGGGATATAACTGGCCGGCATTATACATTAAAAGACTATATGTAAAAGAGACTATATGTAATTAACAAAAACATAAATAACAAAAATATAAATTAAAAGGAGCTATTATTAAATGTCAGATATAAATAATACAAATACAAATGATTTAAAAAACAGTGCATGCATCCCTGCATTGTTGACGCAAAAAGAATCGGCAGAGAAGAATCAATTCACCAAAGCTATGGAATATGTGTGCAATAAAGAAAATATTGATAAGTCTTATCTTTTAAACAATGTGGCTTCAGGTAAAATAGTAATCCTGCATAATAAAAATCAAGATAATTTCGTGGGAATAGGAAAAGGGCTATCTACCAAAGTGAACGCAAGCATCGGTACCTCTACTAATCATATAAACATTGATGAAGAAGTCAGTAAAACAAAATTAGCCGAAAAAAACGGAGCTGATACCCTCATGGAACTTAGTGTCGGCGGTGATTTAGATTTAATACGCAGAACGGTTCTGAACAGCACTTCGCTTCCGGTAGGCACGGTTCCTTTATATCAGGCGTTCAGGGAAGCTATAAATAAATATAAAAATCCTACAAAAATGCCTGAGGACTTAATTTTTGAAGTAATTGAAAAACAGTGTGCAGACGGTATTTCTTTTATGGCTATTCATTCGGGTCTAAATCTGATATCTCTTGAAAGACTGAGAAAACAGTCATACAGATATGCAGGGCTTGTTTCAAAAGGAGGTTCTTATCTTATCGCATGGATGATTGAAAACAATAAAGAAAATCCGCTGTATGAAAGATTTGAAGATGTTTTGAAGATTTTAAAAAAATATGATACCGTTCTGAGTCTTGGAAATGGACTAAGGGCAGGTTCTACGGCAGATTCTTTTGATAGAGCGTATATGCAGGAGTTGATTATAAATTGCGAATTAAGCGAGATTGCAAGAGATTACGGAGTGCAGGCAATAGTTGAAGGACCGGGACATATTCCGTTAGATGAAATTGAAGCTAATGTTAAAATTCAGAAAAGAATGTCCGATGAGGCTCCTTTTTATGTTTTAGGACCATTAGTAACAGATGTCGCAGCCGGATTTGACCATATTTCAAGTGCGATAGGAGCGGCTATGTCTTCAGCGTACGGGGCAGATTTTTTATGCTATGTAACGCCGT
>JAJYQS010000006.1 GCA_021794475.1 bacterium
AGATAACGTGTCTATGGCGGTTGAACTTATAACGCCTATAGCAGCCGAAAAGGAACTGAGATTCGCCATAAGAGAAGGCGGACATACGGTAGGCGCCGGTGTGGTAACAGAGGTTGTAGAATAAAAAAATACTGATGCATTTTAATAATTAATCTTTATTATTTATATTAAAGGAGTTGTAGCTCCCTATTATTTATAGGTGCTATATAAAAAATGGAAATTCAAAAAATTCGTATAAGATTAAAGGCATTTGATCATAAATTATTAGACCATTCGGTTGAGGAAATAGTTGATACTGCAAGAAGGACTGGATCAAAGGTCAGCGGTCCCATTCCCTTGCCGACTAAAATAAATAAATATTGCGTATTAAGGTCTCCTCATGTAGATAAAAAATCTAGAGAAGAATTTGAAATGAGAACGCATAAGCGAATAATTGACTTAGTTGAGCCAACTCAGGCTACAATTGATGCCTTAATGAAATTAGATTTATCTTCAGGCGTTGATGTCGATATAAAACAGATATAATTGAACTTGGAGCGCTAAATATGTTAAAAGCACTAATAGGTAAGAAAGTTGGAATGACTCAAGTTTTCAACGAAGATGGAGGTATAGTACCGGTTTCTATTTTGATGGCAGGGCCATGTACAGTAGTAACAAAAAAAACTGTTGAAAAAGATGGTTATGATGCAGTTCAGATTGGTTATGGAGAAATTAAATCTTATAAAGTTAATAAGCCGGAGTTAGGTCATTTTAAAAAAAACAATATAAATCCTGTAAAGATATTAAAAGAATTTAGAATATTAGATGATATTAGCTCCGTTAACATCGGAGAGGTTTATAACGTCTCAGTCTTTGACGGGATTAAAAATGTAAGTATTTCCGGTACTTCAAAAGGAAAGGGCTTTCAGGGCGTTGTTAAAAGATGGGGATTTAAGGGCGGCAAGGACACACACGGTTCAAACTTTCATCGCGCACCGGGTTCTATCGGTCAATCTTCATATCCTTCTAAGGTCTTTAAGGGGCTGCATATGCCGGGACACATGGGTAATGATAAAATAAGCGTGTTAAATCTGAAAGTCATTAAAATTGATAAGGATAATAATTTGTTATATGTTAAGGGAGCTGTTCCGGGCGCTAACGGTAATATTGTTTACATATATGTAGCTAATGAATCAGGAAGAAAGATAGTTAAATAAATTAATATAAAAAAATTATTATATATAATATTTGCTAAATGAATAAAAAATAAAATTGTTTTTATAATTTATATTTTTTTATATATATAAAATAAAGGGTGTGAAATGTCCCAGACAGCTGAGCTAATTAATATTAATAATGAAAAAGTAGATGATATCGTATTAAATGAAGCAATTTTTTCTTTCCCTCTGAATGAGGTTCTAATTAAGCAATATGTTTTGTTGACGCAAGCCAATAAAAGACTTGGTCTTGCTTCCACAAAAAATAGAAAGATAGTATCCGGCGGCGGAAAAAAACCATGGAAGCAAAAAGGCACCGGAAGAGCAAGAGCCGGTTCAAGCCGTTCTCCGTTGTGGAAAGGCGGCGGAGTTATATTTGGACCTACTTCTGAAAGAAACTATAATATGGATATGCCTAAAAAAGCAAGAAAAGGCGCATTAAAATCGCTCTTTGCAGAATTATATAAAGGTAAGAAAATAACATTTATAGAAGACTTTGAAATGTCAGATATTAAGACTAAGTCTATGGTTAATATTTTTAAGATGTTAAATATTGATAAAGGTATGCTAATATTACCGGAAAATGACGATAAGATTATAAAATCGACTAGGAATCTATATAAATATAAAATATCTACGGTTGATAACTTTAATATAGTAGATTTATTAAAATATGAGAATATTATTATCAGCAAATCAGCACTTAACAAATTAGAGGTGAAATTATTACAATGAAAGAATTGCATAAAATAATTGAAAAGGTAATACTTTCCGAAAAGAGTTTAGGCTTAAGAGAGACTCAGAATGTATATGTTTTTAATGTTAATAAAAATGTTAATAAAAATGAAATAAAAATAGCTATTGAAAAGTTTTTTAATGTTAAAGTTGATAGCATTAAAACATTGATAAATAGAGGGAAGTTTAAAAGAATAGGTAAATATACCGGCAAATTGTCCAATACGAAAAAGACGTATGTTAAATTAAAAGAAGGCCAACATATCAGTGCATTAGAAGTATAATAGGAGAATTAAGTTCATGCAAATAAAAAAATATAAACCTACATCCAGCGGACGAAGATTTCAAAGCGTTTCCGATTTTTCTGAAATAACTAGGGAAACTCCTGAAAAAAATTTAACGGCGGCACATAAAAAGCAGGCTGGACGAAATAACTACGGACGTATTACAGTCAGGCATCAGGGCGGAGGACATAAAACAAAATATAGGATTATAGATTTTAAAAGAAATAAAAGAAATATTCCTGCTACCGTGGCTGAAATAGAATATGATCCAAATAGAACTTCAAGAATAGCTCTATTAAATTACATTGATGGAGAAAAAAGATATATTTTATGTCCCAATGGGCTTAAAAAAGGACAGCAGGTTATTGCATCAGAAGAAGCCGATATTCAGGTTGGCAATAGTCTGCCGCTTTCTAAAATTCCTGTCGGCACTATGATTCATAATATCGAATTAAAACCCAATTCCGGCGGCCAGTTAGCACGAAGTGCAGGAGCATATGCGCAGCTAATCGGAAGAGACAACGGATATGGTCAATTAAAAATGCCGTCCGGCGAATATAGGATTGTTCCGGAAGGCTGCTATGCTACAATTGGACAGGTAGGCAATATTGACCATGAAAATATAAGTATCGGTAAAGCCGGCAGATCGAGATGGCTGGGGAAAAGACCGTCTGTTAGAGGTGTCGCTATGAATCCTGTCGACCATCCTCATGGCGGCGGAGAAGGTAAGACATCTGGAGGCAGACATCCTGTTACTCCTTGGGGTGTACCGACAAAAGGCTATAAAACTAGAAAAAATAAAGCTACGTCTAAATACATAATAAAAAGAAGAAAGCCGTAATTCTGGAGGATTATAGTGGCAAGGTCTATTAAGAAGGGTCCATTTATCGATAAATCGTTAATTGAAAAAATAGATAAAGCAAATTCTAATAATGATAAAAAAATTATTAAAACTTGGTCTAGAAGGTCTGATATAATTCCTGATATGGTTGGTCATACATTCGCAGTACACAATGGGAGAAAATTTATACCTGTTTTTGTATCTGAAAATATGGTCGGTCACAAATTAGGCGAATTTTCTGCTACAAGGACTTTCACTATGCATTCTGGCGATAGAAAAGCGAAAGTTAAACAAGGGGCTGGAAAGACAGGCTCTAAATAAAATTAAGAGAGGTTTATATGCAGTTTCAGGCAGAGGCAAAATATATAAGAGTTTCACCGCAAAAAGCTAGATTGGTTATAGATATGGTGAGAGGGAAGAAAGTTTATGATGCCCTTAATATTTTGAAATTTACAAACAAAAAATCGTCAAGTATTATATATAAATTATTAAAATCAGCTATTGCCAATGCATTAAATACCGGTAAAGTAGATATTGATAATTTATTTATATCTACGGCATTTGTAAACATGTCATTTTCGTTGAAAAGAGTTATGCCAAAAGCAATGGGCAGAGCAGCAACTATTAAAAAAAGAATGAGCACAATAAAAATAATACTTGATGAAAAATAATATCGGAGGTTAATTTGGGCCAAAAAGTTAATCCAATAGGTTTACGATTGGGAATTAATAAAACATGGGATTCAAAATGGTATCACAAAAAAGATTATCATATTTATCTGCATGAAGACATCAAAATTCGTAAATTCTTAAAAAGTAAGTTGTATTCGTCAGGCGTTGGTAAAATTGATATTGAGCGCAAGTCTGATAAGCTAATTTTAAATATATATACCGCAAGACCAGGCATGGTGATAGGAAAAAAAGGTTCGGAAGTCGATACTTTAAAAACTTCAATTTCCGGTTTTGCAAAAGTTAATGATAAGGATTTAAGTATTAATATACTGGAAATTAAAAAACCCGAAATTAATTCTGTATTGGTAGCTGAAGGAATTGCATCTCAGCTTGAGAAAAGAATCGCCTTTAAGAGAGCTATGAAACGCAGTGTAAATTTGGCATTGAAGAGTGGAGCAAAAGGCATTAAAATTTCTTGCGGCGGAAGGTTAGGCGGTGCGGAAATAGCGAGAACAGAGTGGTATAAAGAAGGAAGAGTGCCTCTGCATACGCTTCGGGCGGATATAGATTACGGTGTTGCAGAAGCTAATACGACTTACGGAAAGATAGGCATTAAAGTATGGATATATAAAGGCGATATTCTTTAATAATAATAATATTTGTTAGTAGCTTTTTTTGGCATAAGTAAAAAATTATTGAAACATTAACGATATAAGATTAATAAATAAATAGGTGAATTACAATGTTAATGCCGTCTAAAACAAAATTTAGAAAACAAATGAAAGGACGAATGAAAGGTGTTGCGACGCGCGGTAATTCTATTGCCTTTGGCGATTACGGATTGAAAGCCTTAGAATGCGGATATATAACATCTCGTCAAATTGAAGCTGCCAGAATTGCAATGACTCGGTTTGTAAAAAGAGGCGGAAAGATTTGGATAAAGGTGTTTCCTGACAAACCGATAACTAAAAAGCCTGCTGAAACTAGAATGGGTAAAGGTAAAGGTAGTGTAGAAGAATGGGTTGTAGTTTCACGTCCAGGATTAGTTTTGTATGAAATGGGCGGGATTTCCAAAGAAGTAGCAAAGGAAGCATTAAGACTAGCATCCCATAAATTGCCTATTAAGACCATTTTTATTGAGAGAGGTGAATTTTAATAATGAAATATAAATATCAAGAAATAAAAACTATGGGATTACCAGAGCTTCAAGTAAAAGAAGATGATATTAAAAAAGAGATGTTTAATTTGAGAATACAAAAATCTATCGGCTCTTTAGAAAACCCCAAGAGATTAAAATTATTAAAAAAACAGATCGCTTGGATAAAGACTTCATTAAACGAAAGAAATAGGGGTATAAAATGAAAAAAACATTTATCGGCAATGTAGCTTCTGATAAAATGGATAAAACTATAGTTGTTTCAGTATCTAATTTGGTAATGCATCCTCTTTTTAAAAAATTTATAAAAACAGCTAAAAAATATAAAGTGCATGATGAAAATAATATTGCAAAAATAGGGGATAAAGTATTGTTTTGCGAATCAAGACCTATTTCGAAAGATAAAAAGTGGAATCTCAAGAAAGTATTGGAAAAATGATTTAATAGAAAATAAATTTAGGGGAATATAAAATGATTCAGATGCAAACAATTTTAACATCCGCTGATAATTCCGGAGCTAAAAAGCTGATGTGCATTAAAGTATTGGGCGGTTCAAAAAGAAAATATGCTTCGATTGGTGATACGATTGTTGTATCAATCAAGGAAGCCGTTCCTAATTCCAAAGTAAAAAAGGGCGATGTGGCTAAAGCTGTAATTGTTAGAACTGCTAAAGAAACAAGACGCCCTGACGGTACATATATCAAATTTGATAATAATTCTGCTGTTCTAATTAACGCTCAAAAGGAGCCTATAGGTACCCGCATTTTTGGACCGGTTGCCAGAGAATTAAGAGCAAGAAAATTCACAAGAATTATTTCTTTAGCTCCAGAGGTTTTATAATATGACTATTAAATTAAAAAAAAATGATTTAGTGCAGGTAATAGCCGGTAAAGAAAAAGATAAAACAGGCAAAATACTTCGCATAGATAAAAAACGAAATAGAGTAATAATTGAAAAAGTTAATATGATAAAAAGGCATGTTAAGCCTAAAAGTGCGCAAGAGCCCGGCGGTATAATAGACAAAGAAGGCTCTATAAATATTTCTAATGTTGGAATTTACTGTCCAAAGTGCAAGAAAGCCGTTAGATACTCTACTAAGACAAAAGATGATAATAAAAAAGTACGCATATGTAAAAAATGCGGAACTGAGCTCTAATTGGGGGAAATAAAAAGTGATATCAAGATATTTGGAATTATATAATAAAGAAATAATACCTCAAATTATGAATGAACATAACTATAAAAATATACATCAAATTCCGAGGTTAGAAAAAATAGTTATCAATATGGGTTTAGGGGAAGCTACTTCAAATCCAAAAATAATAGAAAAGTCATCCGAAGAATTGGCTAAAATAACAGGACAGCATCCGGTTGTTTCAAAAGCTAGAAAATCTATCGCTGCATTTAAACTTAAAGAAAAACAAGAGATTGGATGTTTCGTTACGTTACGCAACAAAAAAATGTATGATTTTCTTGATAGATTGATTAATATTGCTCTGCCTAGAGTTAGGGATTTTAAAGGTGTTTCAAAAAAATCTTTCGATGGCAGAGGTAATTACACTTTCGGAATTAAGGAGCAAATTATTTTTCCTGAAGTAAGTTATGAGCTTGTTGAAAAATTAAAGGGGTTCAATATCACAATCGTAACTACCGCAAACACAGATGCAGAAGCTTACAATTTATTAAAAACATTTAAATTTCCTTTTAAAAATTAGAGGATCGGTGTATGGCAAAAAAATCGTTATTCATAAAAGCTTTTAGGAAACCAAAGTTTAAAGTAAGGCAGCATAACAGATGCCCGATTTGCGGTAGACCAAGAGGCTATTACAGAAAATTTGATATGTGCAGGATATGTTTTCGAACCTTATCAAGTAAAGGTGAAATTCCGGGAATTACTAAATCTAGTTGGTAAAATGATTTTTTTTACATATTTTTAGAAATTATGTAAACATAGCAATAAAGGTTGTTTATTTTAATAAATTATATTACAATATCACTTCGAAATTAATTTATTAATTGTTTTATTTTATTCAGTTTATTTTTATCTATGTTAATTTTTATAGATTAATTTTTCACAAATTGCATATTGGGAGATAATAAATGCATGACCCTATTTCAGATTTAATAATTAGAATTAAAAACGCTTCTTCGGCAGGTAAAAAATCTGTTGTGATTCCGTATTCAAAAATCAAAGAAGAAATATGTCAGAATTTGCTGAAAAATGGATTTATAGAATCCGTTGCAATAATTGATTTTGAAAATATTGCCAAGAAATCGCTTGAAGTAGTTTTGAAATATACTAATAAAAAGAAACCTTTAGTTATTGAAATGAAAGCGACTAGTACGCCCGGTCTAAGGCGCTATAAGAGCGTTAAAGATATTAAACCGTATAAAAATGGTCTTGGTATTGAACTTTTCACTACTTCTAAAGGTGTAATTTCGGATTATGAATGTTTAGAAAAAAATGTAGGCGGTTTGTCAATATTAAAAATTATGTAAATATATATCATTAAAAATAGGATGTAATATAATGTCAAGGATAGGAAAAAAACCGGTTAATATACCGGCAGGCGTAATGGTAAAGTTGGAAGATAAAATCTTAACATGTACTGGGCCAAAAGGTTCAGTTTCAAAACAATTACCTGAAAAATCTTCTGTAAATATAAATGATTCCATAATTACAGTCGGCCTGGCAGATGACGATAAAAATAACGAAAAATTTACAGGATTGACGCGAACGATTATAGCAAATTGTATAGAAGGCGTGTCTAACGGCTTTTTTTTAAATTTAGAAATTATTGGCGTGGGATATAAAGCTGAGGTGAAAAATAATTTGCTAAACTTGAGCTTAGGTTATTCTCATCCTGTTGTCTTTAACATTCCTGATACAATAGTTATAAATGTTGAAAAAAATACCTTATTAAAAATTACCGGAAACGATAAAGATCTTGTAGGGCAAGTTGCGGCGAAGATCAGAAGCTATAGAAAACCTGAACCGTATAAAGGCAAAGGCATAAAGTACAGCGATGAAATTATAAAAAGAAAAGTCGGTAAAGCTTCAGGAAAATAATTTAAAAGGAAAAGTGTAAATATGAAAACTAAATTAGAAAAAAGATTAAGAAGAAAAGTTCAAATCAGGAAAGCTATGCGAAATAGTAAAAGACCTAGGCTTTGTGTTTATAAAAGTCTAAATAATATCTATGCGCAAGTTTTTTCTTTGGATAACAAAGTCTTAGTCCAGGTATCGACGTTATCTAATGAGATAAAAAGCGAAATTAGCGGGCATACAGGAAATGTTGAGTCTGCAAAAATAATTGGCGCTAAAATTGCTGAACTTTGTAAAAAAAATTCTATTAATGAAGTCGCTTTTGATAGGAATGGATATATATATCATGGCAGAGTTAAGGCATTAGCCGATGCTGCAAGAGAAAACGGTTTAATTTTTTAGTTTCAGGAGGATACTTTGGAAATATCTAATAAACAAGATTTAAATTTTAAAGATAAGGTTATACATATATCTAGGGTAGCCAAAGTTGTTAAAGGAGGCAGACGATTTGGTTTTTCTGCTTTAGTTGCAGTTGGTGACGAAGGTGCCGGATATGTCGGAATAGGTCTTGGCAAAGCAAAAGAAGTACCGGAAGCAATAAGAAAAGCTACGGAGCAGGCAAAGAAAAATTTAATGAAAGTTAAAATTTTTAAGAATACTATTCCTCATGAACAGGATGCAAAAGCCGGTGCCGGCTATGTATTTATGAAACCGGCTCCCGAAGGCACAGGAATTATTGCTGGAGGAGCTATGCGAGCAATTTTTGAATTGAGCGGTATTAAAAATGTATATGCAAAAAGTATAGGCTCATCAAATCCGCATAATGTTGCGAGAGCTACCATAAAATGTTTGTCTTCATTATATTATAAAAAAGAGTTAATAAATAGAAGATTTGAAAATAAGGAAAAATAAATGATAAGTTTAAATAAATTTAGCAAGTTAGGAAATAAAAAGAAAAAAAGACTCGGAAGAGGTCAGGGTTCCGGTCATGGACAAACTTCCGGCAAAGGCAATAAAGGTCAAAATGCTCGTGCCGGCGGAGGAGTCAGGGTTGGATTTGAAGGCGGACAAATGCCGTATATCAGACGTGTGCCTAAAAGAGGTTTTAATAATCCTTTAAGAGAGGATTATATCATAGTTAATTTGAAAGATATTGCAGGTTTAAAAGAAGAAAATATTGATATCTATATGTTAAAAGATGCCGGTTTAGTAAAAAATATAAAAGGTAAAAAATTTAAAATATTAGGCGTAGGCGAAATAGATCGTAAAATCAAAATAACTTGCAATAAAATTTCTAAAAGCGCTAAAGATAAAATAGAAAAAGCTGGCGGAACAATTGAAATTATATAATGGCGAGATAATATAATGGCGCAAAGTTTTGAAAATGTAGGTAAAATTCCTGAGCTGCGCAATAGGATTTTCTATACGCTGTTGATGTTCATAGTGTTCAGGCTCGGCGTGCATATTACTACACCAGGTGTTAATGCTGTTGCTTTGACTGCATTTTTTAATAAAGCAAATAGTAATTTATTTGGAATGTTTAATATGTTTACAGGCGGAGCCTTATCAAGATTCTCTATTTTTTCTCTTGGTATAATGCCATACATCAGTTCGTCTATTATTTTCCAAATGCTTCCAATGGTTTTTCCGGCAATGGATAGATTGCAAAAGGAAGGGGAGGCAGGAAGAAAACGTTTGATGCAGTATATAAGATACGGCACGGTTGGTTTGGCATTGCTTCAATCTATTGGTATAAGTTATGGAATTCAGGCGATGAAAAGCCCAAATGGAATTCCTATTGTATCCGACCCAGGTTTATCGTTTATGATTGTTTCAGTAATTGCTTTAACAGCCGGTACTGTTTTTGTTATGTGGATAGGCGAAGAAATATCTGAACACGGTATAGGAAATGGAATATCGCTAATTATTTTCGCAGGTATTGTTTCGGCGCTGCCCGCAGCTGCCGTAAATACTTTTAAACTTGTCGGCGCAGGAGAATTGAGCCCTATGCTGATTATTTTAATTATCATAATGATGGCGCTCGTAATTGGATTTATTGTTTTTGTTGAATCTGCGCAGCGAAGAATTCCTATACAATATCCTAAAAAAATGGTAGGCAGAAAATTGTATTCCGGACAGGTAAGTTATCTACCGATTAAGGTTAATACGCCTGGAGTAATTCCTCCAATATTTGCTATGTCGATATTACTTTTTCCTGCTACTATTTCTAATTTTATAAAAGATCCGTTTTTTGAATCTGTATCGCAATATTTAAATCCAGATGGTTTTTTATATAATTTAATATTTGTAGTTTTGATATTTTTCTTTTGCTATTTTTATACTGCAATAACATTTAAAGTTGACGAAGTAGCTGATGATTTAAGAAAATACGGCGGAAATGTACCGGGTATTAAACCGGGAAAGTCCACAGCGAATTTTATAGACAAAATTCTTAATAGAGTTACATTTATAGGGGCTGTTTATGTCTCCGCAATCTGTTTATTGCCTACTATCTTAATTGATAAATTCCATGTCCCTTTTTACTTTGGAGGAACCGGATTATTAATTGTAGTTGTCGTTGCAA
This sequence comes from bacterium, assembly GCA_021794475.1. Taxonomy (GTDB): domain Bacteria; phylum SZUA-79; class SZUA-79; order Acidulodesulfobacterales; family Acidulodesulfobacteraceae; genus Acididesulfobacter. The sequence continues at coordinate 10,514 of JAJYQS010000006.1, forward strand.
TGGATACTATAGTTCAAATACAATCGCATTTATTATATAGAAATTATGATAGTTTATTAAAAAAAGCATCTAAAAAAAGATGAAAAATAATTTAATTTGCGTTCTAATCGGCGCGCCCGGAGCCGGGAAAGGAACGCAGGCTAAAAATGTTGCCAACTACTATAACTGCAAACTTATATCAACAGGGGACATACTCAGAGAGAATGTCGAGAATCGAACGGTATTGGGTCTTGAAGCCAAAAAATATATTGACAACGGTAATTTGGCACCAGCCCAAATAGTTGTTTCAATGATTAAAAATGTTATTAAATCGTCTGTAGAAAATAAAGCCGGAGCTGATAAAAGTTTTTTGTTTGACGGATTTCCAAGAGATTTAGAACAAAATAAGCTATTTGAACAAATATTAGATGAGCTAAATTTGTCTATTAAGGGAGTCATATATATAAATATAGAAGATGATATTGTTTATGAAAGGTTGACAAATAGGCGTATATGTCCTAAATGCAATAGAGTGTATCATTTAAAATTTAATCCGCCAAAATTTGATAATTTGTGTGATGATTGCAAGGTTAAACTGATAACAAGAGAAGACGATAAAATAGATGTTATAAAAAATAGATTGGAAGTTTACAAGCAGTTAACATACCCATTAATAGAATATTATAGAAAAAAAAATAAAGTTGTAGAGATTAATGGAAATAAAAATGCAGATGACGTATTAAAAGATATTATCTCAGGAATTAATTGCGCTAGATGATAGTGTTGCAGATATTTTATATTTAATATATTTTATTAAGAAAAATATATAAGGATACTAATTAATTTTGATAATCTATCAGATAGATGATTAGTTTAAAAAGCAAAGCTGATATAGAAGGTATTAGAAAATCAGGTGCAATCGTAAATCAAGTTCTAAATAGTTTAGCTGAGATAACCAAACCCGGTTTGGCTACAAAAAATTATGACATCAAAGCCGAAGAGATAGTTCATAATTATTATAATGCTAAATGTGCATTTAAAGGTTATAGCGGTTTTCCGCATTCTGTATGCGTATCTATAAATGAAGAGGTTGTTCATGGTTTTCCATCGGATAGGAAACTGCACGAGGGAGATATAGTAAGTTTAGATTTCGGAGTTGTATATAACGGTTATTATGCTGATTCTGCCATAACGGTTGCTGTAGGCGCAATATCCGCAGAAGCCGAAGAGTTGATTGAAACAACAAGAAAATCTTTGTACGAGGGCATAAATCAAGCTAAGATAGGCAATGATTTGAGCAAAATAAGCGGCGCAATTGAAAATTATGTTTTAAGTAAAAATTTTTCTGTTGTTCGTGATTTTGTAGGACACGGTGTAGGATTTGAATTACACGAAGATCCGCAGGTTCCTAACTATGTTATTAAGAATTATAATGTAATTCTCGAAGAAGGTTTAGTGATCGCAATTGAGCCAATGGTAAACGAAAAGAATTATAAAGTAAAAATAAAAAAAAATCATTGGACTGTCATAACCATTGACGGCGGTTTATCAGCACATTTTGAGCATACTGTTGCTATAACGCAAAACGGTCCGGAAATTTTAACTTAACGTTGATAGTTTATTTAACTGAAATGCTGATTATAAGAAATTAAATTTATATAAATGAGAAATCAAATTAAAATATGGCAAAAAAAGAAGATTTAATTGAAGTTGAAGGCGTTGTTTTAGAACCGCTGCCTAATGCTATGTTTAGAGTAGAATTGGAGAATGGACACAAAGTGCTTGCTCATATATCCGGTAAGATGCGTATGCACTATATAAGAATTTTACCCGGAGATAAAGTGACTGTTGAACTTTCGCCATACGATCTTACACGCGGCAGGATAATATTTAGAACAAAATAATAAAATTAATAAGAAAAATAAATAAGATAGGAGTATAAAAATTGAAAGTTAGATCATCGGTAAAAAAAATTTGCGATAAATGTAAAGTTGTAAAAAGAAAAGGCGTTGTACGAGTTATTTGTGAAAATCCAAAACATAAACAGCGTCAGGGATAAATAGGAGGAATAAATGGCTAGAATATCGGGTATTGATTTACCAAAAAATAAAAGGATTGAAATCGGTTTGACCTATATTTTTGGCATAGGAAGATCCACATCAAAAAAAATATTGTCTAATACCGGCATTGATTTGAATATCAAAGTTAATGACCTTACCGAAGACCAGGTTAATTTGATACGCCAGGCTATTGACCAAAAATTTAAGGTTGAAGGAGATCTTAAAAGAGAAATTCAAACTAATATCAAGAGACTTATTGATATAGCTTCATATAGAGGCCTCAGACATAAAAAAGGTTTGCCGGTAAGAGGTCAAAGGACAAAAACAAATTCAAGAACGAGGAAAGGACCGAGAAAATCCATAGGGTCGTTAAAAAAAGCTTAAATGCGGCTCAGATAAATTAGTAAACTTTATTAATTGAAATTATAATAATTTGAATTACTTAAGAGGTTTAAATGGCTGAACAGAAGAAAAAGACTATTAAGAAAAAAAAAGAAAAAAAAACAATACAGAATGCAATAGCTCATGTAAAATCAACATTTAACAACACGATAGTAAGTATCTCAGATTTAAACGGCAATGTTATTGCCTGGGCTAGCTCCGGCAGTTCAGGTTTTAAAGGTTCAAGAAAAAGTACCCCTTATGCCGGCCAGATAGCTGCAGAAAATGCCGCTAAAAAAGTTTCCGAATATGGAGTATCAAACATCGAAGTATATATTAAGGGTCCAGGCAGCGGAAGAGAAAGCGCTCTGAGAGCTCTTCAAAGTTCAGGTTTGAACATTACGGTTATTAAAGATGTTACGCCGATACCTCACAATGGCTGCAGACCGTCTAAAAGAAGACGTGTGTGAGTGAGATTATAGACAGCTTATTTTATTTATATTTACAAATAGTTTATTAATAACATTAATTTTAATAAAGAGGTTGATAAATGGCTAAATATACTGAAGCCAGATGTAGAATATGCAGAAGAGAAGGATTAAAGCTTTTTTTAAAAGGTGAAAGATGCCTTACGGATAAGTGCGCTATTGAAAGAAAAGCTTACGGTCCGGGTCAGCATAAAGGAGGAAGAGGCAAGTTTTCTGAATTTGGAGAACAGTTGAGAGAAAAACAAAAATTAAGAAAAACATATAGTCTTATGGAAAAACAATTTAAAAAAGTTTATCGTTTAGCTGAAAAAATGGAAGGTATAACCGGAGAAAATCTATTAATATTGCTTGAAAGAAGATTAGACAATGTTATTTATGAAATGGGTTTTGCGAGTTCGCGTTCTTTTTCAAGACAACTTATCAGGCATGGACATGTGAAAGTTAACGGTAAAAAATTAGATATTCCGTCATATACTGTGAATATTGGAGACGAGATAACAATCTCTGAAAAAAGTAAAAAAAATGACTTGATTAATAAATCTATAGAATTGTCCATTAGAAAAAATACTTATAATTGGTTGGAAGTCGATAAGGATGCATATAAAGGCGTTTACAAGAATTATCCTGAACGAGATGATATTGCTACTTCAATAAACGAAAAACTTATTGTCGAGCTGTATTCTAAATAGGAGCCTAATATAATTTTTTTTGGAGGCAATATGAAAAAAAGTTGGCTTTCACTTATTAAGCCAAAAAGAATAGAATTTGAAAAGGAAACATATACGGATTATTATGGAAAATTGATTGTTGAACCTTTAGAAAGAGGATTCGGTATTACTATTGGCAACTCATTAAGAAGAATATTGCTATCATCTATTATGGGGCATAAAATTTCAGAAGTAAAATTTGACAACGTATATCATGAGTTTTCTACAATTCCAGGCATTGCAGAGGATGTTACAGAGATAATTCTGAACTTAAAAGAGGTCGATTTCAACCTGTTTTCAGATGGCGGACAAGAGATGGTTTATCTTGATACGGATACTGAAGGAGATATATTTGCTTCGGATATAAAAACGTCTCAGAATATAGAAGTTATAAATAAAGAAAAAAAATTGTTTACGATATCAAAAGGCGGTCATTTTAAAGCTGAAATGTTAGTTACGAGCGGCAGAGGATATGTTTCAAACGAGGTTATAAAGCGCGAAGATGCGCCATTAGGTACTATTACTCTCGATGTAGCATATTCTCCAATTAAAAAAGTTACTGTAGATGTTTCGTACGCAAGGGTAGGCAAAATAATAGATTATGATAGATTAGTGATGGAAATATTTACTAACGGATATATTACGCCGGAAGATGCATTAAAAGAGGCTTCTGGAATTATGCAGGATCAATTGTCGGTTTTTGTATCTTTTGAAGAAATGGAGCAAATGCTTCCAAAAAGCATTAATGCGAATGAAGAAATAATCGTAGAAGAAAAAAATAATGATAATCTTCATAAAAGTGTTGACGAATTAGAATTATCGGTAAGGTCAGCCAATTGTTTAAAAAATGCGGATATCAGAACATTATTTGAATTAGTTCAAAAATCGGAAAATGAAATGTTGAGAACTAAAAATTTTGGAAGAAAATCGCTGAATGAAATTAAAGAAGTCCTTGCAACTATGGGACTTAGTCTTGGTATGAAATTAGATAATGTTAAAAATATTGAAGAAACAAAAGAAAATAATTAGGAATTAACTACATAGACAGAGGTAAAAAATGCGTCACAGAAAAATTAAGTCTAGACTAAATAGAACGTCATCTCATAGGTCTGCGCTTTTAAGAAATATGGCGGCATCTATGATAGAACACGAAAGAATTGAAACCACTCTTCCAAAAGCAAGGGTTATTAGAAGCTATATAGAAAAACTTATAACGCTTGGAAAAAACGATACTACGTCAAATAGAAGACTGGCTTTTTCAAGATTAAGGAATAAGTCCGCAACAAAAAAATTATTTGGAGAAATTAGTCCAAGATTCAAAGAAAGACCCGGCGGTTATACAAGAATTATAAAAACCGGATTCAGGGCAGGAGACATCAGTCCTTTAGGATTTATTGAATTTGTCTCGGAAGACAAGCAAGAAAAAAATAAATAAATAGAGGAAAAGCATCTGATTTATTTTAATGCCGGGCATTGGCTCAGTTTGTAAATGCAAGGCGTGAAATGAAAATAGGTGCTTTTTTTTATTAAATTTATAATAAGATTTGTAAAAAAATAATTAAGCCTCCATAATTATATTTTATATCGTCAAATATTAAATATAATGCACTTATTGTATATTAGATTAAACAATATATAATTATGTTTAATTTAATAAAATTGTGATATAATTGCCTAATTATGTCAATAATAAACAAGAGCAATATAAAAGATATTGCATTATCATATAATGTAATTCCTATAATAAAAGAAATTACCGGAGATATGGAAACCCCTATCTCTATATTTTCTGTATTTTCTGATGAGCCTTTTTCATTTTTTTTTGAAAGCGCTGAAGGTGTGGGCAAATGGGGGCGGTATTCTTTTATTTGTTTAAATCCTCATTTCACAGTCAGTCTTTTAGACAAAAATATTGTATTTAACAAATTTGAAGAAAAAAACAACATTTCATCAGGTATTTCATCTTGCAATTACAGTTTAGATGAAATTGACAATAAAGATATATTTTCTTTTCTTAAAGAAATAATTTCACAATATAAAATATACAATAAAGATCTTCCCGAAAATTTTACAGCCGGTTTATTCGGATATTTAGGTTATGAAATCTGCAGTTTAATTGAAAAACTTCCCCCAACCAAAAAAGATGTAACCGATGTGCCAGACCTTTTTTTAATGTTGCCTAAAAATATTATAATATATGATTCTTTATTGCAAAAAATATTAATTGTAGTTCTCCTCATAAATGACGATTTTTCTGAAAATATAGAAGAAAAATTTGATGATGCAATTAATAATATTACAAATATTGTCGGTAAGATAAGGGATAGGAACTGCGGCAATCATGTTGAAAAGATATTTGACGCAAACTTAAAATCGAAAAATATAGAAATAATTGACGAAGTTGATTTTAATTTGTATAAAGAAAAAGTATTAAAAGCCAAAGATTATATTCTTAAAGGAGATATATTTCAGATTCAAATTTCTAGAAGAAAAAAAATTTTAAATTTCCCCAACCCTTTTTGTTTTTATCGCGCTTTAAGACTAGTTAATCCTTCTCCTTATATGTTTTACCTTAAAATAAATGATTTTATTATAGCAGGATCTTCGCCTGAAAATTTAATTAAATTATCTGACAATATAATTGAAACAAGACCGATAGCCGGAACTATCGTAAGAGGTTCCAATCCGGCAGAAGATGAAATGCTGGCTTTGAAACTTCTTGATGATCCTAAGGAAAGGGCTGAGCATGTTATGCTCGTGGATTTGGGAAGAAATGATATAGGAAGGGTATCTAAAATAGGCACTGTCAAAGTTGACAAGCTAATGTATATAGAAAAATATTCGCATGTTCAGCATATAGTTACAAACATAGTTGCGGAGATAGATGAAAAATTTGATGCGTTTGATCTTATCAGAGCAACATTCCCCGCAGGAACCTTAACCGGCGCTCCAAAAGTGAGAGCAATGGAATTAATTAACGAAATGGAAGATTCCAAAAGGGGGGTATATGGCGGAGGCGTTGGATATTTTGGATTTTTAAATAACGGCAAGTGCGAAAAAATGGAATTTTGTATTACTATCAGAACGGCATTATTTAATAAATCTGCATGTTATGTACAGGCTGCAGGCGGGATAGTATTTGATTCTACGCCTGAAAATGAATTTGCGGAAACTGAAAATAAATTAAAGCATCTTATAACAGCGTTCGATATCGCCGGCAAACTTTGTGCCGATAGCCAGTCAGTCGGTTAAATAAAAGTTCAATAAAATAGACAAGCAAGCCAGATAAGATAGATAAGACAGGATAGGGATTAATTATGATATTAGTTATAGATAACTACGATTCATTTACTTACAATATAGTGCAGTATGTCGGTGAATTAGGGCATAAGGTAATTGTATATAGAAATGATGAAATTAGCATTGATAATATTAAAAAAATAAATCCTGATAAAATTATCATATCGCCCGGTCCTAAATCGCCGTCTGAAGCAGGAATTTCAGTTGATATAATTAAAAAGTTTTATAATAAGATACCGATATTAGGTGTATGTTTGGGGCATCAAGCAATAGGATACGCATTTGGAGCGGAAATAATCCGGGCGGCAAATGTTATGCACGGAAAGGTTTCATCTATAGAACACGATTCAACGTCTCTTTTGTTTAAGGATATTCCTGAATCTTTTGAAGCTACTAGGTACCATTCTCTTGTAATAAGCAAAAAAAATATTCCTGATATTATAAATATTACGGCTTATTCTAAAGACGACGATGAAATTATGGCAATAGAACTTAAGGGGTATAATGTATACGGCGTGCAGTTTCATCCTGAATCTATACTAACTTTTCAAGGGAAAAATATAATTAATAATTTTTTACAATGTGAAGCATATGGAAATAAAAAAAATTATTGAAATATTGACAAACGGTGTTGATTTAACAGAAGATGAGACGTTTAAAATCTTCAATAGAATATTTCTCGGAGAGCTTACCAACGCACAAATAGCGTCAATTTTAACAGGGTTAAAAGCTAAAGGAGAGACTGTAGCGGAGATGGTAGGGGCTGCTAAAGCTATGAGGAGCAATGCGGTTGAAGCAGCAATACCGGATAATATCCAATTTGAGCTGGTTGATACGTGCGGAACCGGCGGAGATTATAAAAATACTTTTAATGTTTCCACATGCGCTGCAATTATAGCAGCGGGAGCAGGGGTTAAAATTGCAAAACATGGGAATTACGCAGTTTCTTCTAAATCGGGGAGCGCCGATGTTCTCCAAGAATTAGGCGTTAATATCCAAGCTGATATAAATGTAGTCATAAGGTCTATTGAAGAGGCTAATATAGGTTTTTTATTTGCGCCAAAGTTTCATGGAGCTATGAAATTTGCGGCTCCGGTCAGAAAAGAATTGGGAATTAAAACGATATTTAATATTTTAGGTCCTTTGACTAATCCTTTTAATGCCAAAAATCAGGTAATAGGCGTATATTCCGGAGAAATAGGGAAAAAAATTGCCGGCGCAATAAAATTATTAGGACTCAAAAGAGGATATGTCGTATACGGTAAAGACGGCATAGACGAAGTCAGCTTATCGGATAAAACGACGGTGTATGAAATTAACGACGGGATAGAGATTTCTTATGAAATAAACCCGGAAGATTTAGGTTTTAAGCTATGCGGCATTAAAGAATTGCAAGCATTTTCCGCTGCTGAAAACGCCGTTATAATTAAAGACATAGTTTCAGGTAAAAAATCGCCTAAAAGCGATATGGCAATTTTAAATGCAGGATTTGCTATTAAAGCTTCAGGTAAAACAGATAATTTGAACGAATCTATTTGTTTAGCAAGGCAGAGCATCGAATCCGGCAATGCAGAAAAAACTCTGAAAGAATTTATAAAAATATCTAACAGCAAAACGTAATAAGATAATATGTAAACGCTCTGCATTATGTTTGCATAGTCAAATGTTTTTTGGTTTGAACAATCGATATGAAATATAAAATTATAAGATTTAATTCATTATAGTTAATTATAATGAATTAAGTGAGATACAGACAACTGTTATATATGAATGCAACTATAAATTAAATAATATTAAGTTAAATAATTGAATAACAGACAATATGGAGTTTACACGTGATATTGGACGAAATTTTAAATAATAAAAGAGTTGAAGTTGAAAAGTTCAAAGAAAAAATTAATATACGGAATTATATAAAAGACGCGCGAGAAACTTTTTATGAGGGCAGAAATTTTAAAAAAGCTCTAAAACCGCGCTCCAACGGAGAAGCGGTTGCATTTAAAATTTGCAGTATAATAGCTGAACTTAAAAAAGCATCTCCGTCAAAAGGGATATTTATTCATGATTACAAACCTGAGATACTTGCAAAAAAGTATGAAAATTCAGGCGCGAGCGCTATTTCCGTTCTTACTGATAAAAAATTTTTTATGGGTGACCCCAAAGATATTATAAAAGTTAAAACTGTTGTAAAATTGCCTATTTTAAGAAAAGATTTTATAATAGATGAAATACAGGTCTTTGAATCGAAAATAATAGGCGCTGATGCGATTCTTTTGATTTTAAAGGCGATTTCAAAAGAAGATTATTTAAATTTTCTCTCCCTTGCAAAAGAATTGTCGATGGATGTGCTTACGGAAATTTCAGATGAATACGAATTAGATATTGCATTAGAATCAGGAGCTGAGATAATAGGAATAAACAACAGAGATTTAACCACTTTTAAAACGGATATTTCTAAAACAATGAATCTGGCAAAAAAAATAGCCCCGGGCATTATAGTAGTCGCTGAAAGCGGAATACATAAACGGCAGGATATAGAGGTGCTTATTCATCGCGGTATAAATTCTTTTTTAATAGGTGAAGCTTTAGTTATGTCTGAAGATGTAGAATCACAAATTAAAGATTTTTTAGAACCTTATCCGGTTGATAATTATTCAGATATTTAATTTATTTAATAAGTAATATAGAGCATTCAATTATCATAATATTTTATTAAGTAGTACTTATATAGTATGGCTATAAAGATTAAAATATGCGGCATAACAAATTTAGAAGATGCTATCGATGCAGTTGAATTAGGCGCTGATTGCTTAGGTTTTGTTTTTTATAAAAACTCAAAGAGAAATATTGACATTGAAAATGCAAAGAAGATCATCGCTGAAATTAACAATATTAATTTAAATTCAGAAAAAAATTTTTTTGAGACAAAAGAAGGTGTTTTAACGGCAGGGATATTTGTCGATGCAGATTTAACCGATTTGGATAAAATAATCCGTGAAACCGGTATAGATATTATCCAGCTTTCAGGCAGCGAAACGCTTGATTATATCGAAAATTTAAAAAAATATGGCTATGAGCGTAATATTGTTAAAGCCGTTCACATAAATAACGAGTCTGACATAGACAGGGTTCATCTATATGAATCTTCAGGGGTTAATATATTACTTGATACTTACGCCGGACGAGGCATATACGGCGGAACCGGGACCGTTTTCGACTGGAATATAATTAAAAGTTTAGATTTATCTGATAAAATTATTGCAGGCGGTGTTTCTCCGGCTAATATAAATTATATAAATAATAATTTGAAACCGTATGGCGTTGACCTTTCAAGTAAAATTGAAAAATTCCCCGGAAAAAAAGATTATAATAAAATGAAGTTATTATTCGCCAATAGTAAATAATATGAACTATATTCTGATAAAATAGTTGGAGATAAAATGAAATATCCAGACAGCAGAGGGCATTTTGGAGAATACGGAGGAAGATACATTTCTGAAACTTTAATGCCGGCAATATTAGAATTAGAAGAATTTTATAAAAAAATTAAAAACAATAAAGAGTTTAAAGATGAACTGAGAAGTTATTTAAAAAATTATGCGGGAAGACCGACGCCGCTTTATTATGCTTCCAGATTATCAAAGCTTTATTCTTCTAATATATATCTCAAAAGAGAGGATTTAAATCATACCGGTTCGCATAAATTAAATAATACGCTTGGTCAGGCTTTACTTGCCGTTAAAATGGGTAAAAAAAGGATAATAGCGGAAACAGGCGCCGGGCAGCACGGGGTTGCTACGGCGACGGTATGTGCTTTATTTGACATTGAGTGTGAAGTGTTTATGGGCATCAAAGATATTGAACGGCAAAAACAAAATGTGTTAAGAATGGAAGTGCTCGGAGCAAAAGTAACTCCGGTTAGTGCCGGGTCGTCAACATTGAAAGACGCTATGAATGAAGCTATAAGGGATTGGATTACAAACGTGAGAACGACTTATTATATGATAGGCACTGCTGCGGGAATGCATCCTTATCCTGAGATTGTCAGAGATTTTCAGTCTGTTATAGGAAAAGAAGTTTTAAAAGAGTTAAAACAGATAGACAAATTTCCGGATATTTTAATTGCCTGCATAGGTGGAGGAAGTAATGCTATCGGCTTATTCCATCCTTTTTTAAAATATAAAGAAGTAAAAATGTACGGGGTCGAAGCAGGCGGATTTGGTTTAGGAACAGGAAAGCATGCCGCATCTATATCAGGAGGAAAACCGGGAGTCCTGCACGGTAATAAAACCTATTTATTGCAGGATGAAGACGGAAGAATCAAGGAAGCTCATTCAATAGCCGCAGGGTTAGATTATCCCGGAGTAGGACCTGAACATAGTTTTTATGCGGATAAAAAAAGAATAATTTACGATACCATAACCGATAAAGAAGCAATAGAAGCATTTAAGCTTTTATGTAGATTGGAAGGGATTATTCCGGCTATAGAGAGCTCACATGCCGTTGCATACCTTGATAAAATTAAAAATGAAATCAAGGGTAAAACAGTTATCGTAAATCTTTCAGGCAGAGGAGATAAAGATATGGAAACAATAGCAGGTTATATATCAGAAAATAAAATTACGAAATAGCAGCATTGTAATAATAAATAATTGTAATAAAAATGATAGTTAAATTTAATTAATAAGAACAGGGATTGAAATAATATGGCTAATAATATAAATAAAATAGATGAGCTTTTTGCAAATTATAAAAAAGCAGGAAAAACTGCATTTATTCCCTTTATTTCAATTGGAGACCCTGATATAGAAACTTCGTTTGACATAGCAAAGGCATTAATATCCAACGGGGCAGATATGATTGAATTGGGATATCCTTTTTCAGATCCTATGGCAGACGGTAAAGTTATACAAAAATCGTATGAAAGAGCATTAAAAAATCGTGTAACTATGGCTGATGCTTTTAACTTTGTCGCAAGATTGAGGGAAATCTCAGAAATTCCTGTAATATTTTTTACTTACTACAACCCTATTTTTGCCTATCGCACTTCAGAATTTGCCGATAGCGCTTCGGCAGCCGGAATAGACGGGGTTCTTGTCGTTGATTTGCCTCCTGAAGAATCTTTTGAATTAAAGCAATTTATCGACAAAAAAAATATAGACCAGATTTTTTTATTGGCGCCGACTTCCGATGTGTCGAGAATTAAACTAATCACCTCATATGCAAAAGGTTTTGTATATTATGTCAGCGTTACGGGAGTGACAGGCGCAAGAAGAAGTCTTCCTGCGGAAATGCGTTCAAAAGTGGAAGAAATAAAAAATATTAAAGATATTCCTGTCGGAATAGGGTTTGGAATATCCAGTCCTGAACAGGCAGAAGAAATAAAAAATTATGCAGATGCAATTATTATAGGTTCAAAAATCATTCAATTTATTGAAAATAATTTAAACGATAAAAAGAATATTATTAAAAGTATTTCAGAATTTTCTTGCGGCATCAAGTCAAGTCTTATGTAAAAAATTTTTAAAAAAATAAGATTAAGTGATAAATTTAATGAATAGCAAATCAATCATTATGTTAGAATATGTAATGTAAATAATATAATATATATTTTGTAGCGTATATGCATTTATTTAAATTAAAAAAAAATGATAAAGATAAAAAAGATACTAATAAACAAGGGGGTATTCCTGAAGGTTTATGGGTAAAATGTCAGGGATGCAGCGAGATTATTTACAAGAAAGAACTTGAAAGAAATCTTGAAGTATGTCCAAAATGCAATTATCATTTCAGGATAAATTCTGCAAGCAGAATCAAGATAATTTTCGATGAAGGCAGTTTTGTGCGTTTGTTTGATGATTTAAAACCTGATGATATTTTAGACTTTAAAGATACAAAAAAATATAAAGACAGATTGAAGGAAGATTATAAAAAAACCGGATTATCCGATGCGGCTGTCGCGGGGTATGGTTTAATAGAAAAAATAGAAGCGGCATCCATTATTTTTGATTTTAATTTTATGGGCGGCTCGATGGGTAGAGTCGTGGGAGAAAAAATAACCAGAACATTTGAATATGCTATTGAAAAAAGATTGCCGGTTATAATATTTACTTCTTCAGGAGGGGCAAGAATGCAGGAAGGTATTTTTTCTTTAATGCAGATGGCTAAAACCATCGCAGTGATTTCAGAGTACGAGAAAACTCGTCTTCCTTATATATCTGTTTTGACCGACCCGACTACAGGAGGCGTTTCGGCATCTTTCGCAAGCATAGGAGATGTTATGATAGCCGAACCTAAAGCTCTGATAGGATTTGCGGGTCCGAGGGTAATTGAAAAGACTATTCATCAAAACCTTCCCGAAGGTTTTCAAAGGGCGGAATATCTTCTAGAACACGGTATGATAGATATGATAGTGGAAAGAAAAGATATAAAGAACACTCTTAAAAATCTCTTGACTTTATTAATCAATAATTAATAATGCAGTCCGAAATCAACAATCTTGATTCAGTTGAAAAATTATACAAAAAACAAGGCTTTAAAATGAATTTCGGTTTAAGCGGTATCGGAGAACTATTGAAATATGCAGATAATCCGCAGGAATGTATTAATTTTATCCATATTACCGGCACTAACGGAAAGGGTTCGGTAAGCAGGTTTGTCTATGAAATTTTAAGAGCGCATGATTTAAACGTCGGACTATATACGTCACCGCATCTTTTAAAATTTAATGAAAGGATAATTGTTGACGATGAACAGATAAGCGATGCCGATTTAGAAAGACTGAAAAATTATTTTTTAGCCGGCGGATTTAACAATAGTTTTTTTGAATTAACTACCGCTATCTGTTTTAAATATTTTAAGGAAAAGAATGTCGATATCGCCGTTATTGAAGCCGGTCTCGGCGGTATGCTGGATGCTACCAATATTATAAATAAACCTTTACTGTCTATAATTACCAATATCTCAATAGACCATTCTGAAATTTTAGGCAATTCATATAAAAAAATAGCCCTTGATAAAGCCGGTATTATTAAAAGAAATTCTATTTTTATAACCGGCGAAAGAAAAGCTGCCGTAAGGGAAATTTTAATAAATGAAGCAATTCGTAAAAAAGCTATGTATTTTTCTACAAACTTAATTAAAATAACGCATCAAAAAAATATATATAATTATTACGGAATCGATAGCTCATTCGAAAACATATTATTGCCTTCTTTTGCATCATATCATAAATATAATTTATCGGTGGCGCTGCTGTCAATTGAAGTTTTATTTAAATATTATAAAAATAAAATTTATAATAAGAATCTATCTGAAGAGTGCGTAAAGAAAGGCATATCTAATTTTAAAAACGACGGAAGATTTGAAATCCTGAATATAAATAATGCAGCAGTAATTCTTGACGGAGCGCATAATCCTGACGGAATAAAAAATTTAATCAGTTCTTTAAAAAATATTTATAAAAAGAGTAATTATATATTTGTATTTGGAGTAATGAAAGACAAGGATTATAAAACTATGCTCAGGCGATTGTCAAATTCGGCTAATGCAAATTGTACGGTGGATATAATATTTTCAAATGTTGACAATGAAAGATCAATGGATTCAAAATTGTTAAAACAATATTCGGACAATTTAAAATATTTTAATAGTTCATATGCCGCAGCGGATATTAAAGAAGCTATGAATAAAGCATTTCAGCTATACAATGCGGCAGACGGCGGCTGCCGCCGCAGGATAATAGCGGTGTGCGGGTCGCTTTATCTGCTTGGAGATTTTAAAAAAAATCAACCCGGCATTTAGCGGTATCTATAATATATTCGTTGTTGTCTGATATTTATTGCAGTATTATTCTTATCTATTGTTTTTATTGTTGTTTTTATTTATTTTTAATCTATTTTAAGTTAAATAATGCAAAATTTTTTAAATAATAAAATTGTAAAATTAACCGCCATTATAATCGTTGTCTGTTTTATTATTTTTAAGGCAAATAATGTTCATGCTTTGAACGCCGCAGCCGGCGGCAGCATAAAAGAAAAAACAACAAAGATTAATATTACTGCAGATAAAATAATATATTATAAAAAGTATAATAAATATATTATTACCGGAAATGTTTTAATAACGAGGCGCTATTTTCGGTTATATGCCGACAAGGTGGTATATTTCTACAAAACAGGTTTTGCAATTGCGACGGGTCACGTTGTAGCGTATTCTAAAGGCAGTGTCACTAAAGCCAAAGAGTTAAAAGTATATTTAAAAAATAGATACGGAGATATTTATGATTCGCATATACATTATATAAAAAAAAATATTTTTATATACGGCCAAAAAATTACACATAAAGCTAAAGGATTTTATCAGGTTCAAAACGGCTACATAACGTCATGCAGGAGAAAACCGCCTTCGTGGAAACTCTACTCTTCTTTTTCAGATATATATGTGGGAAATTACGCATTTTCATATAATTCTCTATTTTATATACATAATGTGCCGGTTCTGTATTTTCCGTTTATGGTAATGCCGATTAAAACAAAAAAATCTTCCGGATTGCTGATACCCACTGCCGGGTATAGCAGTCTTACAGGTTATCAGGCGGGCGACGGGTATTATTTCGACCTCGGCCAAAGTCAAGACCTTACGTATAATTTAAATTATTACAGTTTTTTAGGTATAGAGAACTCATTGAAATATAGATATAGTCTTAATCAGTTTTCGCACGGTTCTATATACGGTTTTTACATGAATGAGGACAATAACGCCAAGAGCACTGCTCTGTCGCCCAACCTTACAAGATATTTATTGTTTTCTCATAATATAGATTTTATTGATGGAATGTCGTTTAAGACTAATCTGAATATCCCGAGCGATCCGGCTTTCTACACCGATTTTTCTACAAATGTTTATCAGATGACTAAAAATAGGCTATCTTCCAACTTTTCTGCAACTAAGGATTTTGGCGGTTTCTCCGCAAGAATGAATTTTTTAAGATTGGATAACCTGTTTTTCGCAAATTATGCCACAGTTGACGAATATCCAAGATTTTCTCTAAACGGAGAAGAAGAGCTTAAAAAATTTTATTTTGCCCCTTTATATTTAAAATTTAATTCATCGCTGAGCGTTCTTAGGAGTGCCGATTATTATAGCGCAAACAGATTAGACATATTTCCCGATTTATATATGCCTTTAAAATTATTAAGCAGCATAAACATCACTCCTTCGGCAGGATTAAGATATACAGGCTATGATGATATTAAAAACGCAGGAACAAACGAAAATTATTCAAATCAAAGCAGGGAAATTTATTACGCCGGTGTTGCAGGCAGCGCAACTTTATTTAAAAATTATGAAAATAATAAGAACGGAAGCGGCTCAATTTCTTTTGTTAAACCTTATATTGACTACAATTTAGTCAGACCGGTAAATCAATCTGGATTGCCTCTGTTTGACCAGACGGATTACATACCGCCTCAAAGCGCTGTTAAATACGGATTTAATTGGGATATTGAAAATTATTCTAAAAACAGTATATCAAATTTATTCAGATTTGATATATATCAGTATCATTCTTTTTCAGGAAATTTTATTAATCCGGTGAATTATTTTAACTATAATAATTCAAATTCAGATATAATAGGCAGGTTAAGGTATCATCCATTTGGCAATATATATTTCCTCGGCTCATGGAGTTACGATGATTACGATTATATTTTTGATAATTATAACTTAGGAACGCAGCTTACGGATTACAGAAACGATTCTTTAGGATTAGGATATACGGAAGTCAATGATATTCAGGGTTATCTTGGGGCATTAAATATGTTTAATCCAAGCAATGCGTCGATATTTCCGCAGAGTCTTTCGCTTATTACTCCGACCAATACGTTGTCTTATGCAAGCTTGAGCACTAATTTAAATATTATTGACGGATTCAGCCTGAATCTGGCTGAAAATTACGATGTTACCATTCGCAAAGATATTTCTAATTCTGTGGGAATAATGTATAATCTCGGCTGTTTGGGTTTTGTGGCAAGTTATACCAATATGCCTTATTTTCATCAGTGGGCTTTTTCATTTGGTTTAGTGCTCAGAGGAATAGGGACTTACGGTTTCGGAAATATGGTCAGCCCCGGGTCAAACTCGAGCGGTATGAGCGTAATGTCGCCTAATTACACATTTAATCCCTAATTATGAGCCAAAATTAGCAAACGCACTGCACTTTAATATAGTTTGCCGATTTTAAATAAACTTTTAATTCTTTCTATAGGATGGGGTTATTGTGTTTTAATCTTTAATATAATTTGCCGGTGTCTCTTTATAATAATTTTATAATAATATTTATATTTTTCAATATAAAAAATTCTTTATATACAATTTCAGGAAAAGAAACGGAGGATTTTAAATCATGAAGACATGTCTTATAACCGGCGGATTGGGATTTATCGGAACAAATTTTATAAAATATTTAGCAGTTCACAGGAAAGATATTGCAATTATAAATGTTGACAGCGTAACTTATGCAGCCAATCCGTGCAATATAGACGAAAAGACGACCGCTCATTATAAATTTTATAAGATTGATATAGCAAATAATGATGAGCTCGGTAATGTTTTTAGGGAAAATAACATAGACTATGTTGTTAATTTTGCGGCGGAATCTCATGTGGACAGGTCAATTGTGAACCCGGCTATATTCGTAAAAACTAATATTGAAGGAACTTTAAACTTGCTTAAATTATCTCTTGAGCATAAAATAGAAAAATTCCTTCAGATTTCTACCGATGAAGTCTATGGTTCTTTAGGAAAAGACGGCTTATTTACGGAAATGACGCCGTTATCCCCAAGAAGTCCTTATTCTGCTTCAAAGGCATCAGCCGATATGCTCGTTATGTCATTTTTTCATACCTATGGCATGCCGGTTTTAATAACAAGATGTTCAAATAATTACGGACAATACCAGTTTCCTGAAAAATTAATACCTTTGACTATTATAAATGCGCTTACGGGAAAAGATATTCCTTTGTACGGCGACGGTAAAAATATCAGAGACTGGATATATGTCGATGACCATGTAAGAGGCGTACTTGACGTTCTGGAGAAAGGAAGATTGGGAGAAATTTACAATATAGGCGGGTGTGGCGAAATGCAAAATATAGATATTATTACTTTAATTCTTAAAAAATTAAATAAGCCTTTATCATTAATTAAATACGTTAAGGACAGGGCTGGACACGACAGGAGATATGCAATGGATTTTTCTAAAATTACCAAAGAATTAGGATTTAATCCTCAATTAAATTTAAATGAGGGATTAGACTTGACTATTAGCTGGTATTTGAAAAACGAAGACTGGTGGAAAAAAATAATTTCAGGAGACTACAGGCATTACTATAAGACTATGTATGAAATGAGGTAATGAAAATGCAAAAAATTATTGCTGTTATAGGTTCTACCGGAATGCTGGGAATAGATGTCAATGCTGCTTTAAGAGGCAGCAATGTTCTAATTCATAATTTTAATTCCGTAAATCTTGATATTACGGAATTAAATAATGTTGTAGATGCATTGACCAGAGTTAAGCCTGACTACATAGTTAATTGCGCCGCGTATACAAATGTTGATTTGGCAGAGATAGAAAAAGAGAAAGCTGATAAGGTTAATCATATAGGCGCATTAAATCTTGTAATTGCATCAAAGGAAATCAACGCAAGGCTGATTCACATGAGTACCGACTATGTTTTTGACGGTTTAAAACATGAACCCTATAATGAAAACGACGACGCTATTCCTTTGAACGAATACGGTCTTTCAAAATTAAAAGGCGAAAATGCGATTAAAGATTCAAAAGCAAGCTATATTATATTAAGAACCCAGTGGCTCTACGGTAAAAACGGCAAAAATTTTGTTAATACAATATTAAAATTGACGGATACTAAAAAATTAATAGAGGTTGTAGATGACCAATTCGGTTCGCCGACATATACTAAAGATGTTGCATTTGCAATCAGAGATTTAATTGCTAACGATAAAGGAAATGACGGGGTATATCATTTGACTGATGCAGGCTATGCATCATGGTACGAATTTGCGGCAGAAATTATAAAAGTATTCAAAAGAACTAATTGTGCCGTTGTTCCGGTTTCATCCGATAAATTTGTCAGACCTGCCAAGAGACCTGCCGACAGCAGACTCGATTGCAGCAAAATTAAATTGGATTATAAAATTGAATTGAGAAATTGGAAAGACGCTTTAAAAAAATATTGTTACGATATCGGTTATTTTATTATTTGAGTTATTGATTATAAATAAATATATATATAAATTGTTTATATTGAAAAATTTTAGTTTATGTATATAATATAACTATGACAGTGTATAATGATGTGTCGTCGGTAAAATATGTAACTTAATATAATTTAAATTTAAAATAATCTATGGAGGTTTACTATGAAAAAATTTTTAGTACCGGTTCTTTTTCTTGCTGCGTTATTAATTTATTTACCTTTAAATTCCGCAAATGCGATGGGCATTAAAAAAGCTTCTGCAAAAACAGGCGCAGCGACGATGACGCATAAAACAATGCAGCAACCTAAAATGACTGTCAAACAGGCAAAACTTATAGCTTTTGGAAAAAAGCTGTTTTATTCCTCATCAATAGGTACTAACGGTTTTTCATGCGCCACCTGCCACGTGTACAGCGCCGATACATATGTCAGCATGCACGGCAGAGGTATGATTATTATGACCGTTAAGAATGCGGCGCAGAAAATAGCGGCGTTTAATAAGATGCACCATATGCATATGACGCTTGCCGGAAAACTTAATATGTGCGACAAAATGGCATTGAAAGGTCCGGGCTTAAGCGGCAGAAAGCTTAAGGCTTTAGTAGCTTATATTAATTCGTTATAATTAAATTTTGATTTGTAATTTTAAAGATTAACTTTTAGTCCAGATAGGCGTTTTTTTATTATATTTTTTAATAAAAAACGCCTATCTATGTTTATATAATGTTTATATAATAAATAAGTTTAATAAACTAAAACAAAAAAAAATATAGAAATACGATGGGCATTAATTCATGAGTTCAAAATTTAGCGTTAACCTAAAAAGACGATTTCTGGCGGGATTAACCATTATTATTCCTCTTTTGGTAATAATATTTGTCATCAAGTGGCTTCTTGAGGAAATCAATAAATTGTTTAATCCGTTTTCATTAATTGTCGACCATTATTTTCATGTATATATACCGGATATAGGTTTAATTCCGTTTATTATAATTATATTTATTTTTGGTTTTCTCGTTACAAATGTAATAGGGAAAAATGTCATAGATTTTTTTGAGAAGGGAATTTTAAAAATTCCGCTTGTAAATCTTTTATATAAATCTACTAAACAATGGGTTGACATATTTTCTTCCGATAAGGCATCGTTTAAAAAATTTGTTCTGGTAAGGTATCAAAATAACAAGTTTGTATATGGATTTTTAACCTCTGAAACAAGTATAGGAACAAAAGAAAACGGCGAGTTATATTATGTGGTTTACATACCGACTAATCATCTTTATATAGGCTTTAATATGATTGCAAAGAAAGAAGATATTATAGAGACCAATATTACCATAGAAAACGGCATACAGATTATATTGTCCGCCGGTATTTCTTTTCCTAATTTTATTGAAATATAGAATACGGCTGAATAAATATGTAAATTAATATATAAAAATATATAAAAAAATATGCGAGTTTTGTTTATGCAATTTAATTTAACAATAAAAAAAATCAAAATTTATGAAATTAAAAACATATCCGCTGTTTAATCCGGTATTTTCGTTCATATTAGACAATCCAGCCAGAAAATTTATTGAAAATCCTGAAAAAAAAATAAGATTAATGGGTGTAAAACCGGGAATGAAGGTCCTTGAAGTCGGTGCGGCTAACGGTTTTATAACGCATTATCTTTCAAAGTCCGTCGGTGTTAAAGGTTCTGTAGTGTCTATAGATATTCAAAAAAAAATGATTGATAAGGCGTTAATAAAATATTCTTTTTTAAACAATGTCAGTTTTAGAACAGAAGACGCAGCTAATTTAAAATCAATTAAAAATAATGAGGTTGATTTAGTATTTCTTTACTATTCATTTCATGAAATTGGAGAAAAAGAGAAAGCTGTTAAAGAATTTTACAGAGTTCTTAAAAATAGCGGTGTTTTATCAATTAAAGAACCTAAATTTGAAATTAATGAAAAGGATATTATAGATTACAAAAATATTATTACCGGTAATTCTTTCAGTATCGCCGAAAATGAAAAGGATAGCGATTTATTGGGGCGTTATATCAAATTTATAAAAATTTAAATAATCTTATTCAAAATATAATGCACAATAGATTTTATGTTTCAGATATTTTATCAGAGGATTTAATTGGCAATGAAATAGATTTGCCTGCAATATTAAATCATGTTAAGGCGCTAAGATTAGAGAGCGCTTACGAGATTGAACTCTATGACGGTTCAGGAGCGTTATATAACGGAATTATAAATTATATTTCAAAAAAAAACATTAGAGTCAAAATTTTATCCGTAAAACATTTTAAGGAAAAATCTGTTAAAATTCATCTTTTTTTACCGCTTATTGCTTCAAATTTGATGGACGTTATGATTGCAAAGATTGCCGAATTAGATATTTATTCAATATATCCGATTATTACAGAAAGGTGCGTGAGACATCTTGACAGCGCAAATCTTTCAAGCAAATTAGACAGATGGAAAAAAATTTCCGCATCGTCAATGATATTATCAGGAAGAAACAAAATGACGGAAATAGCCTCCCCTGTTAGTTTTAAAGAGGCGCTTTCTCTGTGCGCAGCATTTGATATCAAATTTATAGGTGCAATATCTTCAAATAAATTTTTAAAAGATTGTTTGCCGGAGGATTTATCATCAGATAGCCGCGGTATTAATAAAGAACGGAATAACACTTTAGAAATTGCCATGTTTATAGGTCCTGAAGGAGATTTTTCCGATGAAGAATTAAAATTGGCGGAAGAAAATTCATTTACCCTTGTAAAACTGACAGACTATGTAATGAGTTCTTTCAGCGCCGCTATATTTTCCGCTTCGGCGCTTGTTTGTTTTTTTGCGTAATATAGTATAGTTTAATTATTAATCAATTTGCAATGAAACTTAAATATATTGAACTGCAGGGATTTAAAACTTTTCCGGATAAAGCTAAAATACAGTTTGACGAAAAGATTAGCGTCATTGTGGGGCCTAACGGCTGCGGCAAGAGCAATATCGTTGATGCTGTCAGGTTTATCGCAGGTGAGCAAAATTTGAAAGAATTGCGGCTTAAGAATATGAACGAACTTGTATTTAACGGTTCGGCTTCAAAATCAAAAAAAGCATCTACTGTAGCAGTTGCAAAAGGGGTATTTTTGAACGATGGCGAAATTGATTTCAGATATAAAGATTTTCCGGAAATTGCAGCGGAAAGAAGGCATTATAAAGACGGAGAAAGCGAATATAGGCTGAACGGCATTATTGTGCCATACAGAGAGTATGTCAATTTTTTTATTGAAAGCGGAATATCATTCAAATTTTATTCTATTCTAGACCCTCTAAAGATAAGTTCTATATTAAATTATAAACCTGAAGAGATGAGGCTGCTCTTTGAGGAGGCATCAGGAGTTATAAAATTTAAGAACCAGAAAAAAATTGCATTAAGAAAATTAGAGAATACAAATGCAAATTTAGCTCGGATTCAAGATATTTACAATGAGGTTGAAAAACAAGAAAAGGCTTTAAAGACGCAATCAGATGAACTGGAAAGGTTTAAGAAAATAAGCGAAGAAAAAAGATATTGCGAATTTATTTTATATGACAGGGCGAGAAGTAAGGCAATTTCATCTATAGATGAAAATAATAAGGCTGTCGAAAAATTTAATGCCGGTATTCAAAATCTTGATAGTCAATTAATTTTAAACGAAAATTTAATAATAAAAGAAAAAACCTATTTCAATGAGCTTAATGAAAAATTTAAACTGCAGACCGATAGTAAAAATAAGCTTATTATAGAAATATCCGGAATAAATTCTGATATAAAGCATGCCGAAGAAAAATTAGCAATGTTAAACGCAGAAAAAATAAAGAAAGGCAATGAATTAAAGGAAAGTGAAACTTTTAAAAGCAGAAATATTTTAAAATTAGAAGATTTAAAACATAAAAAAGAAGAATCCGAATCGGCATTTAAAAAAAATCAAGAAGCGGCTTCATCTATAAACAATGAAATAAAACAAAAGAAAAAATATACGGAAGAAATAAAAAATGAGATTGAAATACTGAACGATGATATTTTAAAGACCGTTGAGCGTTCCCAGATGCTGAATAATAGAATAGCATTTAACCAAAAAAATATTGCGGCTTATTCTTCGAGAATTTCAAATTCAGAACAGCTGATAAATAAGGTTATGCAAGAAATAACCGGCGACGAGGATTTGTTTAATTCAAAAAATAATCTAGCAAATAGTATAGCATATACTTTAAATGAATTAGAAAGCAAATTAAAGTTAAAAAATGAAGAATTGGGCATAGTCGTCAAACAAGCAGAAGAATTAAGATTAGTGCACGGTAAATACGAAAAAGAATTGATAGGATTAAAATCGCATGAATCAAGATTATTGGAGTTTTTAGAACAGCATGAAGGTTTTTCAGAGGGTTCAAAAAAACTTTTAGACAAATCAGACAAATTTAATATATTGGGAAGTTTAGGCGATATTTTAGAAGTTTCAGACGGATATGAAAAAATAATATGGGAAGCGGCAGGGGATAAATTAGAAACAATATTAATTACAGATATTGAAGATGCAAAAAATGCGGCAGCATATTTAAATTTAAACGACTCCGGAGCAGCTAAATTATATGTCTTAGGCAATGCCGTCAATAATAATAAATTTGCTGGCATTAACAGCTGCAATGACGTTCGTTGCCATGCGGAAGGCGAAGGATGTGAAATTAAAGATTTAGAAATTAAAGGTTTGATAAATGACTTAAAACTGCTGCCGCTAAAAGATAAAATTAAAATAAATTTTATTGAGAAACGTAATGACAATATAAGCAATAACAACAATAGTAACAGCGAAAGCAATACGGCAGCTGCGGAAAATAAAGACAATAGAAATAACAATGATAATAAAAATAAGAAAAATGAAGACGATGCCGGATTTGATTCAATATTTAACAATACCATAATTGAAAAGTTAGCCGTCGATTTTTATTACACAGAGAATACCGATTTAGTGTTTGATTATATAAAAAATAAAGGTTGTTTTCCAGAAATTAATATTGTTTCGCACGACGGGACTATCTTTTTATCATCCGGTTTTATTAAGGCGGGGAAGGATAAAAAAACTGAAAACGAAAATATTTTATTAAATAAAAATAAATTAGCTCAATTAAAAGCAAATATTTCCGCAGCGGAATATGTTCTTAATCAAAAGACATCCGAAATTTTAATTAAAGAAAAGAGCATAAAAGAAATAAATAAAGAGACGGAAAACATTAAAGCCGCCGTTCAGTCTAATAAAATCCTGAAGATAACTGAAGAAAACGATATAAAACATATAAATGGACGTATCATTAAATCCAAAGAAAGATTAAATATTCTTAAAAAAGAACTGGAAAATATAAAAGCAGATAAAAATAAGCTTGAAGATGAAACTGAGCAATCCCGGCATGAGTTGGAAAACTTAGAAATAATTTTATTCGAGCAGAATATACAAAAAAAGGAACTTGACAAAAAATTAATAGCTTATGAAGACGAATATGAGGAAATAAAAGAACAAGAGGTAAAATTAAGGATTAAATTGTCGTCGTCCGAAAATAATCTGCTATACCTTGATAAAGAAATAAAAAATATTAAATCAGGTATTAAAAGTGGAATTTTCAGGTATAATAAGATAAAAAACGAAATAGATGAGTTAGATAAAACTGCCGAAACAATTAAAAAAAACATTTTTGTTAAAAAAAATAAGATTGACGAACTTAATATAAAATTAATTAAAATTAGCGATGATATCAAACAGCTTGATTCCTATTTAGAAAAAATAAAAATTACTATTGAAGAAAAAAATTTAATTTCAGAAAAATTAAGACGTGAAAAAAATGATACTGAAAAGAAAAGAGAAAATTCGTTAACATATATTCAAATGTTTGAAGAAAAACTCAATGAACTGAATGTTTACGGTTTTACAGACGAGGAAACCGAAAAATATATTGTTCAATTTAAAGAAACAGGCGATAAATTTTGCGATATCAATGATTCTGAGCTTAAAAAAACTATTATTAAACTTAAAAATGAAATAGACGGCGCAGGTAATATTAATATGAACGCATCTGAAGAGTATACAGAGGTATTAAACAGACTTAGCTTCTTATCGTCGCAAAATAATGATTTAAATGAATCAATAAAATCATTAGAAGATATAATAAAAAAATTAGATACTGTTTCAAGAGAAAAATTTAATTCTGATATGACTAAATTTAAAGAAAAATTTAATGAACTTTTTAATTATCTATTTGGCGGAGGTCATACCGATATCGTAAGTGTAAGGCATAAAAGTTCGCCTGCCGCAGGCAATATGGACGGCGAACACCTTTTATCGGACAATATCGCGTCATATTCCGATATAAACGGCGGCAGTGCGGCAGATGTTGCAGGGATAGAAATAAATGTGCAGATACCGGGGAAGAAATTATCAGGGCTTAACCTTCTGTCGCAGGGTGAAAAAGTACTAGTTACGGTTAGCCTTATTTTTGCTATTTTTCTGGTAAAGAAAAGTCCGTTTTGTGTTATAGATGAAGTTGACGCACCGTTAGACGATGCAAATAATGCCAGATTTAATAAATTGATAAAAGAAGTTTCTAATTCATCGCAGATTATTATTGTTACGCACAATAAAAAAACTATGGAAATAGGCAATTATATTTTTGGAATTACGGCTAAAGAACCCGGCATTTCCAAAGTTGTTTCCGTAACTATTAATTAAATAATTAAAGAAAATTTAAACCGGTTATTACAATAAGCAAGCATAGTATAGTTAAACTTATATTAAAAAGGAGTTTTCAAAAATGAAAATTTTTGATAAATTTAAGAATTTTAGTCAGGCGTTAAAAAAAACTAAAAATAGTATTTCCGAAAAGTTCAATACTATATTCAGTTCCTCAAAACTTGATGATAATTATATAGAAAAAATAGAAGAAGTTTTAATAACATCAGATATTTCTTTTGAAGCATCAAGCGAAATAATAGAAGATTTAAGAAAAACGGTTGCAAAAGAAAAAGAATTGAATCCCGATAAAATTCAGAGCGCCTTGAAGAAAGTCGTTAAAGATAAAATATCTAAAGATTTCCCCCCTATTGATTTTAATAATAAAAAAACAATATTCTTAATTGTCGGAGTAAACGGCGCAGGCAAAACAACGACTGTCGGAAAGTTGGCGAATTTTTATAAGAATGAAGGAAGAAATGTTTTAATTGCGGCTTGCGATACATTCAGAGCGGCAGGCACAGAACAGATGGAAATATGGGGGGAAAAAACAGGTATTCCGGTAGTAGTCGGGAAAGAAAATCAGGACCCTGCTTCGGTGGCGCATGACGCATCTATAATGCTTAAAGAAAAAGATTTTGATGTCTTATTAGTTGATACGGCCGGAAGGCTTCATAATAAAAAACATTTGATGGATGAGCTTGCTAAAATTAAAAGAACTATTTCTAAAGCTGCCGGAATTCCGCCGCAAGAAACTATTATAGTTATAGATGCCAGTTTAGGACAAAATTCTATTGCGCAGATAGAACAGTTTAAAAAATTAATAGATGTTTCAGGTATAATAATAACCAAGCTTGACGGTTCTGCAAAAGGCGGTATAATCATAGATGCAATTTCAAAATTAGACCTTCCTGTCAGGTTTATAGGAACAGGCGAAACAATAGACGATATATCCGAGTTTTCATCTGAAATGTTTGTTGATAATATTTTTTAGATTTTTTTATAATTTTTTATATATTTAGATTTGCTTTTATAGTTTAATTCTTATATTATATTTAAAAAAATAAATAACAGTTTATTTTTTTAAAGATTGTACTATTGCAAAGCTCGAATTTTATCAAAATTAATTTTAATTCTTAAGGATATCAATAATAATGGATTATAAAAATGCAGGCGTGGACATAGAAGCCGGAAAAATTGCAGTTAATTCAATATCAAATATAGTAAAAAGTACTTTCAGGGATGAAGTTGTAGATAATTTTGGGTCATTTGGTTCTTTATTCTCTCTTTCGAACTTAATTTTAAAATATAAAGAGCCTATTTTAGTATCAGGTACCGACGGTGTGGGGACAAAACTGAAAATAGCTTTTGACGCAAATAAGCATGATACGATAGGGCTTGACCTTGTAGCTATGAGCGTTAATGATATAGCATGTCTTGGAGCAGAACCGCTTTTTTTCTTAGATTATATTTCTACCTCTAAATTAAATCCTGCGGCTATAAAAGAAATTATTACAGGTATTGCGGAAGGATGCAAAATCGCGGGTTGTTCTTTAATAGGCGGAGAAATGGCAGAAATGCCTTCTTTTTATAAAAATAATGAGTATGATCTTGCGGGATTTGCCGTGGGTATAGTTGACAAAAATTCAGTTATAAACGGTCTTAACATTAAAGAAGGCGATTCTATAATAGGCATTGCTTCGAGCGGTTTACATTCAAACGGCTATTCCCTGGCGCGTAAAATAGTATTTGATTTGATGTCCTTAAGTATTGACGATAAATTTTTAAGCGACGGCACAACTCTGGCGGATGCTTTATTGGAGCCGACTATTATATATTCGGGTCTTGTCGGCAAATTGGTAGAAAAATTTGAAGGAAGACTGAATATTAAGGGCGTAGCGCATATTACCGGAGGAGGCATACCTGAAAATCTGGCAAGGATTGTACCGGAGAGGGTAATAGCCGAAATTGATAAAAATTCCTGGCAGCTGCCTGAGATTTTTAATATACTAAAAGAAAACGGAAAAATAGAGGAAGATGAATTCTATAGAGTTTTTAATTGCGGAATAGGTATGATAATAGTCGTTAATAAAGATTTTGAAGATGAAGTTGTTAACTTTATCAATAATTTTAATAAGTTGAATTTTACAGATAACCGAAATAAAAAACTATATAAATCATTTAAAATAGGGAACATTGTTAAGTCTGATTATATGAAAACAGAGATTAAAGTAAAATTTATTTAAAATAAAAATAAAAATAAAAGTAAAAATATGAAAAATTTTCATAAAAATATAATAATACTCGCTTCAGGCAACGGAACAAATGCTGTTAATATAATTAATTATTTTTCAAATAAAAATACTTTATCCGATTCTAATCCACCCAATATCAGCATTAAGGCATTAGTATGCAATAACCTAGACGCCCCAGTACTCAATAAAGTAAAAAATATGAACGAGGATATAAAGTTATGCTGTATTCCTTTCAACAAAGCAGCTGAAAGAGCTTCATTTGAAGAAGAATTAGCGGGTATAGTTGATGAATATAAAATTGATTATATTATACTTGCAGGTTTTATGAAGATATTATCTGATGATTTTGTATTAAAAAATTTAAATAAAATAATAAATATTCATCCTTCGTTATTGCCTGCTTTTAAAGGGAAAAATGCTATTAAAGATGCTTTCGATTACGGAGTAAAAATAACCGGTGTTACCATACATTTTGTAATACCGGCAATAGATTCAGGTCCGATAATACTTCAGGAACCCGTTATTATTGAGGAGAATGATACCGTTGAACTTTTAGAAGAAAAAATTCACAAATTAGAACATAAAATGTATATTAAAGTCATTGAATTAGTTTCATGCGAAAAAATAAAAATTGCGGATAATAAAGTAAAAATATTTAAATAATAATATAGCGAAGGTGTTGATATACTTACTACTTACTCCCCTAGCTAAAGAAAAAATTATTAATCTTCATTGATAAATCTATAACCTGCGCCTCTTACGGTGTCTATAAATTTAACGTTTTTGTCTATCTCAATGTTTGAGCGGAGTCTGCGGATATGTACATCCACTGTTCTCGGCTCTACAAATGAATCATTTCCCCATATGTTGTCCAATAATTTTTCTCTTGAAAAAACCTCCCCTGCGTAAGTCATCAAAAATACAAGCAGTTTGAATTCGGTAGGACTCAGTTTTATTTCCTGATTTTTAACTGTTACACTATGTTTTGGTACATTAACGGTTATATTTTTAAAATTAAATTCACTTTGTTTTGATATCTTTCCGCTGTCTATGTCTATCAGGCGATTTGACGTATTTATATATGTTCTCTTGAAGATAGCTCTTATTCTTGCAATAAGTTCATTTACTGAAAAAGGTTTTGTCATATAATCTTCTCCGCCGGCTTCGAATCCAAGAATTTTGTCCACTTCTTCCTGCTTAGCGGATAAAAATATAATAGGGATTGCGCTGATTGCGCTATTAGCTTTAATTCGTTTACAAACCTCATATCCCGTTAAATCAGGAAGCATTAAATCAAGAATAATCAAATCAGGTTTTGTTAATTCGGCGAAATGTATGCCATCGTAGCCGTTTAAAGCAAATTGAATATTGTAGCCGTCTTTTGCGAGATTGTATTTTAATAATTCTATAAGATCTATTTCATCGTCTATTACTAATATATTGCCTTTTATAGAATTATCGTTTGTCATAGTTTAATTATTTGTAATAATTATGTTTAATTCTTTTTAAAGAATGATATTAATTCTAAAACAAAATTTTATCATTGTCAAATTTTTATCAGTTTTTGCGCTGTTTTGTATTTTAGCTAACTGCATACTAAAGTTAGCGATTTTGATTTGTTGCCAATATTATAAATCTTTTGTTATAATATAAGCTATTTGTTAATTTTATATTCAGATTTTATACTCAGGTTAAATAATATTTTGAAAGCTTTTTTAAACAGAGAACAGGTATTTATTAAATTACGTTTAATATCTTATATAGGTATTGCCGTAAACGTTGTTCTAACAGTATTAAAATTTATTGTTGGAATAACGGGACAATCGGAAGCTCTTGTCGCAGATGGGTTTAATTCTCTTGCGGACATTTTTGCCGGTTTTGTTGTCTATATATCTTTCAAAATTTCAAAAAAACCGCAGGATAAGGAACATCCATACGGTCATGCAAAAGCTGAAATGATTGCCACTTTTATAGTAGCGTTAATCTTATTCGGTTTTGGTTTTTTTGTCGTTGCCATATCTGCATTAAAGTTATATTACGGTATTTCAGAAAAACCCGCTATTGATACGTTATTTGTTGCGCTGGCAACTATTATTATAAAAGAGATACTTTATTTATGGACGTTAAAATGGGGTCATTTACTTAAATCAACAGGGCTTATCGCAACTGCCTATGACCACAAAAGCGATGTAATGGCATCTGCCGCAGTTGTAATAGGTATAGTGTCGGCAAGGCTGGGCTATACCTTTATGGACCCTCTTGCAGGTTTAATAGTGAGTGTATTTATTTTCAGACTGGCTATAAAATTAATTAAAGAATCTGTCGGCAATCTTATGGATGAAAGTCCCCCCGCTTCGGTTGTCGCAAGAATCCGAAAAGTTATAAAAAACATTAAAGGAATAGAAGACATAACAGATCTCAGGGTAAGAAAATCCGGCCCGTATATATATGTTGACGTCAATATAGAGGTCGATTCTTCGTTAACCGTAAAAATGGCGCATGATATTGCAGAAACGGCAAAAGATGAACTTATTATGTCAAATCCTTATATAAATGATGTCATGGTTCATATTAATCCTTACGACAAAAATAAATATAGCCGTAAATTTTTAAAAATATAATTTATAAATTTAGCTTTGATGATAAAAATCATATTTTATTTATTAAAGTTGTTTTAACATTAAAATAATATGCAAACAATATTAAATATTAATTTAATTTAATAATGATAATTTTGTAGAATCAAAATAGAATATACAATATAATACATATAAAATAATAAAGGAGAGGTGTAAAAATGGATATTTATCTTCAAATAAAAAATAAAAGGGGGGAAATGTTCAAGATTGTTAATTTTAGCAGAGAAGAATATTTTTTATCCTACAAAGAACATCTTAGAAAAATAATTAATGAGAGCGATTACCCTATTTTTTTTAATGATTTTAGAGCCGGCAATTATATGGACACTAAACAGATTAAATTGTTAATTAATGAAGTTAAAAATATTGCAAAAAAACTTGGTAAAGATCTCGAAGACTATAAAACCATGATTGAAAAAAGAAGTCAAATCGAAAATAATATTTTCGATCATTCCTCGATTAAGAATATTATGCTTATAGGAAAAAAAAGATTGAAAGAGGCTGCGGATGAATTTGACGAGCAGGAGCTAAAGGAGCAGCTTGATTATATAGATGAAAATATTAAAAAACTTAATGAAGCAGAAGAATATTTAAACATTGAAAGAGGGAAATTAAAATTTTTATTTGATATAGAACTTTTATTTGATACTTTAATGGAAGCTAAAAATTGCTCATCCGGAATTTATCTCAAAACAAGCGGAACAGATTAATTAAGCATAACTTTAAATAAGAAGTCTCGGGCGTCATCTTATATTTCTTTAATCTGACTTATTAATTAAGCATAACTCTTAAATAAGTAAGACGGTATATATTGTTTAATTGTTTAGTTCAAATAATTTTTTTTGAAATGTTAAATTCTTTTATTTTTTTTCTTAACGTATTTCTATTTATACCTAGTAGGTTAGAAGCTTTTATCTGGTTATTTTTTGATAAAATAAGAATTTCTTCTATAACTATTTTTTCTGTCGTTCCTATTATTGTTTTATAAACATCAGTTAAATTTGTGTCTTTAATTTTTTCAAGATAATTTTTTATCCTTTGTCTTATTATATCTTCGAATGGGGTAGAATCATTATTTCTTTTATCAGAAAGTTTTAAATTGTTTATGTTTTCAGGGTTAATGATATCATAGAAATCTTCAGGCGTAAGCGTTGAATGGTGAGACATAATCATTGTCCTTCTTATCGCGTTTTCCAGTTCCCTGATATTGCCCGGAAAATTATGAGATTGTAAAAAAGAAAGGGATTCTTCATTTAATTGTTTGCCTGAGATGCCTAATTCTTTTGCAAATTTTTCTATAAAAAAATTTGCAAGAACCGGAATATCTGATTTTCTGTCTCTCAGAGGAGGAAGAGTAATTTCTATAACATTAAGTCTGTAATACAAATCTTCCCGAAATTTAGATTCTTTTATCATTGATTTCAGGTTTCTGTTGGTTGCCGCGATAATTCTCACATCTATTTTAATTGATTTATTTGAGCCGACGGGTTCTACTTCTTTTTCCTGGATTACTCTTAATAATTTTGCCTGTAGGTCAAGAGGCATATCGCCTATTTCATCAAGAAAAATTGTACCGCCGTTTGCCTGCAGGAATTTTCCTTCCCTTTTTTCATTTGCGCCTGTAAATGACCCTTTTTCATGGCCAAAAAGTTCGGATTCTAACAAATCAAAAGGAACTGAAGGAGTATTGACTACTATAAACGGTTTTTTATTGCGCAAACTATTTAGATGTATTGCCCTTGCGACTAATTCTTTCCCCGTGCCTGATTCTCCGAGAATCAAAACAGTCAAGCTGTTATGTGATAATTTTCCTATAGTTTTAAATATTTCTTGCATTACCTTAGATTTTCCGACTAATAGAGAATCAAGAATATCAATATTTTTTACATTAGTATTGTTTTGCGGCAATGCATCTATTTCATCTTTTCTTATTTTTTTGATTATTCCTACTATTTCTTCCACGTCGAACGGTTTAGTTATATAATCGTAGGCCCCTTTTTTCATAGCATCTATGGCATTTATCATAGTATTTTGAGCGGTCATTATTATAACGTTAGGGGGATTCGCAAGTTCTCTTGAATAAGATAATATCTCCATACCGTTAATCTTAGGTATTCTTA
>JAJYQS010000096.1 GCA_021794475.1 bacterium
AATTAATTAATTTTCTTTCCCAAAACAACTCCGCCAACTCCATATGTAATTTTATTTTTCAGTATATTTGACAAAAAAGGCTCAAATATTATTCCAAGCCCGCAACAGCCAATATCCAAAGCTTCAGCGACTAAATACGTAGAGGCATAATATGCCCCGCTATCACGCCATACAAGATTTTCAGGGTGTTCATATTTTGCTTTTATATTTTTCAAATAAGCCCCAAATATCAAAATAGTTCCTATTTCATAATCCAAAACCTTTTTGACCTCTCCTCTTAACTGCTTTGTATCCTCATGGTTGCTCTCAATCAAATCCAGGCTATGGTCTATGGCATTATAATAAAATAAATTATCGCTTAACCCCTTAATATCGATAATAAAAATGTCTATTGTTTTTAGTGCACCCGAAGATGGGGTATTACTATAATATTCAATAATATTTTTGTAACTATCTATGGTTATTTTGTGCACCTTGGCAAGAAACCATAACAACTCGGATAATTCTTCCACATCCAAACCTCTCAGAAAGGTTCGGTAACTTCTTCTATTGTTTATAACCTTAAAAAATTCAGCGTCATATTTATTTTTTTGCGGTTTTTTAAGGATAATCTTTTCTATCGTTTTATATCTTGGCCAATTAGTGAGCTTATACTGTTTCCGGGGAGATGGGTTATTTGCTAACTTTAGAGAGTGACCAGCCAAGTTCTTCCATAGTATTTTGATGTTTATAACACCCCCTGCAATTACCACAGGCAAGATTAGATTTATGACAAGAATGGGTCCAGCTTATTTGTTCAAGTGTAATTCCGGATATTCTTACTAGTTCGGAAGTTGACAAATTAATAGCAGGCGTTGTAATTCTAATATCACCCTCTTGTTTTGATAATAAATTATTAAATGCTTCAAAAAACTCATTTGTTCCGTCTTTATGGTAAGAATCTGAACTAACTGTTCCAAATATCAATGTATGAATATTTATATTTTCACTAATTATAGCACTACAAGTTAGGGTTAACAAAATCTGATTTCTGAAAGGCCACCAATCAGTTTTTGGTGCAAAACTGGAAGCCTCCTTATTAACAAGATCCCCGGACCCTATGGATGATAAGTCAAAAGATAATATCTTATGGTCAATTTGGAGTAAGCTGGCTATTCTTTTTGATGATTTTATCTCCGCATCGGCAGAAACTTGGCCATAATTTACAGTATATGCCACGTCAGGCTTTTTCCAAAAAGCCAACGCGGTTGAATCTAAACCTCCGGATAAAAGAATAGCAGTCATTTTTTTTCTAAAGCGCACCAAATTGTTTTATATATAGCCGTTACAAAATCACTTTCTATAATACAATCTGTTCCCTTAATCATTTTTAAATCTTCCTCCCTCTCATTTTCAACATAAACAACAACAGATTTATTAATTGAACGAGCATAACCAATTTCAAATATGGTCCCTGGGTCTAAATTACCACCTATAGCAAACATAACATCACACTTTTTAATCGCTGCAATGTCCTTGGATGCCACCTGACCAGCAATTCCATAACCTACATCGTGCACGGGCGAGAACACTTTAATATGTTTGCTTCTTAACGCATCTCTTGCTTCCTCTACAAGCCAACGCTGAGCTATATTAAAAAAAGGGGCAGCCAAGTATATTGATTTATCGCCATGGTTATCACCTAAAATATTCAAACCTTCAAGCGATATGTTTTTAATCGGCAAATAGTAATTATAATTAGATGAATACAAAGCTGTCATCTTAGACGCTTCCTGAGCAGCATTATCTATATCATAGCCTTTAACGCCCCAATATAATGAAACAAAAGCAGAAAAAATATCACCAGTTCCAATTGGGAATACATGGTCTGTTTTATATGGCTTAAACTCTTTTTTTTCATCTTTCGTGAATACAAAACCCCCAGACGGACCCATTTTAAGAATAACAGCAATTGTATTATATGTAAGTAATTTCTTTGCTATGCCTTCTGGCTCATCACATCCTGTTAACAGAATGGCTTCCTTCTTATTTAATATATATACAAGCTCATCAGCGGTTGAACCATTGCTGTAAAATTCGACTGGATTATACGAAGATTGCGGATCATAAACAACTTTTTTGCCATGGACAATAGCATCACCTTCTAAAAAACCATATCTTAAAACCGTATCGCCATTCACCTCTAAAGGTGCTGATTTTTTGATTCTTAATATATTAGGGTATATTTTAGGCTCTGAAAGACCATGAAAATATCTAAAACACAAAGTCTTGTCTATTTCAGTTACAATAAGTCTAATATCCTTCTTTTCCAACATCGTTGGCATAGCATCCCTAATCTCTCCAGAAGCATAGGTAAAAAAGTCGATATTTTCAATTTCATGCTGCAAGGCCCTTACAGCCCTAAATCCAGAACCGTATACCTCATACCATTTTGTTGGATAAATGCATTCTTCTATATATGTAGAACCAACGATAATCATAATAATTAATTTTGGATATTTAATTTGATTCCACACAAACCTTCTCTAAGTTCTATTATAATTCCAGAGAACTTTTTGCCACTGCTTATGCATTTAATTATGACAACAACTTCTGCCGATGCTATAGAACCAACCACTAAGCCCTTTAATGTTTTTACAACAACTGAACCATCTTCGTGAGAAATTAACAGTTCATCTCCAAGATTTAAAGTTTCCAAGGCTTGTATCTGAACAGAGCTAAGTCTGATTTCTACATTAAGAAAATCGCAATCATCACTGGAGCCGCTCCCAACATCATATTTATTATAATTGTCAGAACCAGACATATATCCTCCTTTTTCCTATTTTATTTAAAAACGATAGTTTTATAAAATTGGTCTATGGCAATATCATTAAGGGTTTTCATAATCCTCCATATTACTCCATCGAGCTTTGATGCCTCAATTTTCAATTCTTTGCAAAATCTTAAAAATTTTTTTTCCATCTCCAGGTAGTTTTTTTCAACCTTATCGGTAAGATTAAAAAAACCTGCTAGAATTCCAGCTCTGTATATATGTATATCTAATATCGCAACTTCATTGCTTTGCCTATGATTTCTTATTATCCAAGACGCTGTTTTTAAGCCTATGCCATTAATGGTTATTAAGAATTTCCTGAGTTCTAAATCGCTAAGTTTTTTCTCGTCAATATTAGATATTTTTTCTAAGGCATCATATATATACTTAGATTTTTGACTAGCAAATCTATATTTTATTTTATTTCCTTTAAAATCAATCGGCATATGCAAAACTTCAGAAATTTCATTTACTGAAAAATTTTCTTTTTCAAAAAAGCCAAACTCAACGAATTGAATGAACTTTGCATTGCCGATCTCCGACGGAATACCATATCCACCCAATAGGCAAGCTACAACCTCTTGTTTAAAAGAAGATCCTATCCTGTAATTAAAAATTATATCATTTTTTGCCTCCAGAAACAAATTCTGAGAATACCAAAAAGCCGGAGTGAACAACTTCTCGACCTTACCCCATTTTATTTCGTCATACACCACATCATACTCATTAGGAATAAAGATTTCTTCCCCCCGAATATATATTTTTTGTTTTTGCATAATAACCTCCCTAAACGATTTTAAGAAGAAAACATCAAATTCAAATCAGCAAATTTATTATTTTATGATATATTGTATTATATTATATCATAAAATAATAAAAAATCGGTTTATATTATATCATAATATGATATAATTAATCGCCTAACGATATATAATTGTAAAAAAATATGGATAAAGAAACAGCTAAAGAAATCGGTTTATTAATAAGGAAAAAACGTAAAGAAAGAGGCTTAAAAAGCCAAGGGGAGTTGGCTAAACGAATAGGCGTATCATCTGAAACTATACAAAAATATGAAGCTGGCACTTATGAAATTCCAATGGGGAAATTGAGAAAAATTGCTGAAATATTGGAAACTGATATATCATATTTTTTATGCAAACATTATACATTAAATAATTATAATATATCATCTGGTGATAACAAAAATTATAACTATTCACATAATTATCAAAAAATCCCTGTTTATTCACTGGCCAATAACCAAAAAATTTCTGATTTAAGTGAAATAATTCCAATAAACAATTTAATGATTGCTAAAGAATTTAATTCGGAAAATGCTATAATAGTAAGAGTAGTAGATAGAGGCATGGAACCTATTATTAAAAACCAATCTTATGTAGGTATAGATTTAAAAAATAAAGAGATACTTCCTGGCAATATTTACTGTGCTTACCTTTCATATGAGGGTCTTATAATAAAATATATAATTAAAAATTATGAAGGAATAATTTTGAAATCAGCAAATCCTGTTTTCAATGATATTCCTATTTCAAAAAAAGACTTGGAAAATAGAAAATGTTTTATTATTGGAAAGGTTAAATGGGTTTGGCAGGATATATAAAAATAATTTCAATATAATATGGGGAGATATTATATGTCTAAAAAATTGTTTACAAAAGGCAAAATTAAAACAGGGATATTTAGAAATGCAGCCCTCAATGAATGTGAAGAATTAGAAAACTATTTAAAAAAGTATAAAAATAACTATAGCAAAGCCACAACCGAAGAAATTAAAGCGTTTAAAAACATGACATCTATAACCGATGTAATCGAAAAAGCCGCCTTAATGACTGTAGGCAAGGGCAAAAGACATCCACATCATCGTCGTAAATCAAAAAAAACACTTGAGACAGCCAAAGATATATTGTTAAAAAATCAAACTGAAATTTCCAAAGCGGATAATTTCCATAATTTACATGAAATTATAATTAAAGCGCTTAATGGTACAAAAGGTATTGGTCCCTTATATTGTTACGACACGGCATTCTTAATAGGAGCACACCTCGGTAAATTACCTGAAAAAATCTACTTGCATGCTGGTACGAAAAAGGGGGCTAAGAATATGGCGATAGATGTTTGGGGTAAAAAATATATAGAGATGAAGGATATACCATGCTGCGAGATATTTGAGCGTAAATGTTTGAAACCCTACGAAATTGAAGATTTTTTATGTATTTATAAGGAACAATTGGCCTTAATTTTTTTAAAAAAATAGAAACCTTAAAAGAACAGGATTAAGCTGCTCACATCGATACCCACGGCGCAACACATATATTGCATTCGCACGCAGGATATTGAAAATCAATTATTAAAATTATCCTGCCCCATAAAAGTAACGCCCAATAATGAAAATTGTGGCTAAGGGAATCTGTGAATCTATAATCAAAAACACCGGGGTACTGCCCTCGGATGGGGTCATTGATAATATCTGAAAATTCGGGCGGCGGTTTCTCTCCTGGCGAGACAATTCTAATATTCTTTTTTATTCCTTCTGGGAGAAACTCTTTAAAGTGATAAAAATACAACCCGCGGACAATCTTCCATGAAATACGTCCGAGTCGCACTCCATCAAACCGTTTTAATACTTTATCGTTCGGCAAATATAATCCCGATGGACGAGGTTCGAATTCGCCTAAAATTTTGCGGATTAAGCCTACCTTTTTGTTTTGTTTAAATTTAGAAAGCTTTTCCGAGTAAAAAGCATTACCAGAATACGAACCCAGCCCAAGAGGCATTAATGTAACGGCAAAATAATCTTCGTCGAACTGATAAGAACTATTGCAGTTTTTATGAACAGGCAAGGTAAGAAGATTAGGGTTATGGTTTTCCCTTATTAAATCGGCATATAGTTGTTGCGGCGGAACATGGTCGCGGTTAATTTCCCCGGAAAACGACGTCCCGCATAAATAGCAAATTTCACGATTTAGGTTGAGGTTAAAATCGTCAATAGCCATTATATAAATTTAGTTATATTTTGCGTTTCCCAATCATCATTTTCAGAAAATAATTTTTCTATATAACCTTTATCGCTAAGTTGGCTAAACCTTAATTCTTTATGTTTTATCACGTTTCCCTCTAAAATAACAATAAAGAAAAGAATCCATAAATCTTTGTTCTCATTGAAGCCTTTTTCGAGAATAACTTTATTCAGGGCAGATTTAAATTTAAAATTTAAAGACTTAATAGTTCCGTTATCCGTATTTTTCAATAAATGAAACCAATTACCGCAAACTCCTTCCAATATAAGTTTTTCAATGTCTTTATCGTAGCTCTCTTGCGTGGGATTGCGTGCCTTGAACTCAACATTAACCAACTTATTGTCCAATGATGAATCATAAATACTTAAATCTGAAAGTGCGCTTCTTCCTCCTCTATTTGATTCGTCGTTATTGCCTGTCCTCTTTTTTCTGGCAAAATTATAAAGTTTGTCGGTTGGTGTTTCAATGGAATACAAGTATTTATATTTATTATTATTTAAGTTAAAACAGTAAAGCAGCCTTGCTTCTTGTTCGCTTATTCTTAATTCTGTTTTAGAACTTGTCTTACTATAATCTTTTCGATATTTTGGAAATATAAATCTCGATGATTTATCAGCAGAGTTGGACATGCTGGCAGCAGTATATATTCTAAATAAATCATCCGCGGTGGCGTTATTGATTTCGAGTACCGAATTAAATAGATTATCCTGCGACATATTTTAACATATCTTTGGATTATTATAAATTTTCCGTTGTTTCAAGCAAGCGTCTGGCATATGCGAATGCTGAAGTTTTTACCCATGAGGATTTAATTTTAAACACCCATAAAATAAAAAATAATATGTTTATCGCTGAGCAAGCCAAAGGAATAAGATACAAAGCATATCCCCCACCCATATAAATAAGCCGGATACCTGCATAACAACTTAAAATCGCGCCAAACAATGCCATGATAATCCCTATTTTTCGCATTGCATATAAATTGCGACAAAAACCGTAAGAGACGTTTTCATTATAAACAAGATTATTAGTTTTAATATCTCGCGTTTTAATTTTAAGAAGTGTAACTGCTGCTTTGTAAATATTGTCCGTTTCTTTGAGATTAGCAATTTCTTCCTGTTGAGTAGGAAATGGTCTTTCGAGAAGTTTGGATAATTTATTATGCCACCTCTCACGCAGAATAGGATTTAAAGTTCCAGAATAACGTAAAAGCTGGGTTGTCGGAGCTCCGCCCCAAGATTTCCAAAGCTTTGGCTCAATTTCTTTACCTAAATTCCTGGTAAGTGTTGCAAGTAAATAAGCCCCTCCAGCAGTTACAAAAAGCGCCCAGAGCACAGATTCCCACTTAACATTGGGCCATGTCCACGCGAATATTCCAATCGCCAAAGGCAATAATACTAAAAACGCAGGCTGTAGCCGTGCGCGATAACTGTAATGATCCAATAAGTTCAAATAAGCCTCATCTTGGCTTTAATAAATAGGGTACCTAAATAATTATAATTATCGTTTTTAAACAGCCAGTAAAAAAAACGATATTGTAGAAAATTCACATCATATTTTTTTGAGGTAAAAATATTTATTGCGCTTTGTTCACACTCAAAAGTTATATCGCCAGCGGAATTCTGCGTAATCGTTTTGTATCCCGAATAATAATTAAGATCCTCGGAATTACCTTCCCCAATAACTATAATCTTGGGATTTAGCTTTTCTAAAATTATTTTCGGAACCCTTCCTGTATTTCTTCCGTGATGAGGGGCAAAAAGTATGTCGATTTCTGTAAGAATGCCTAACAATTCATACTTAATTTTGTTCATAAATTCTGTTTCCATATCTCCCATCCAAAGAAACCTCGCGCCTCCTTCGTAATATTTTATGATTGTCGAAATATTATTCGGACTCACTCCGCTTTCTGCCTCTTCCAAAGCTTTTTTAAATTCCTCATTTTCAGTTTTAGGCCATAAGATATCGATTCCAGAGGATTTTCTTTCATCGTTGGATTGATTCATCCATTCCCTGGAACAACCATGATATATGTTAAAGGATTTTTCTTTATGGTCTCTAAGCTCGCAGTATCTTTTAAAACTTGCGGATTCATCAGTTTTAGTGGCTTTATTTTTTACCGCATAAAAATTAGAAATCTCAATCTCGTCACCAAGAAACTCCAGCCCCCTAATATGATCCTCGTCGGGATGCGTCGATATAAACCTTGTAATCCCTTTTTTATTGCTCAACGTAGAAATTTCTTCTAATATCCTTTTTCGATTATCGTCATTCAAGCAACAATCAATAATAGAAAAATTATCGCTGTCATGATATATACAAAACATATCGCCATTACCGACCGAGAATGATTTAACTATGCTCATATAATAATATTATAAAATATCTTATGTTTTCATTATAAAATAACTAATCCCACCCTTCTTCCTCATCAGAAAACTGCACAGGGGCAAGGGGAACCCATCCCGGTCGTTTAGGCATATTAAAAGAGTGCCTTATTGCTTTTCCTTTGGTATTAAAAACTTTTGCTCCGCGCCTGATGAAAGAATTGATAACAGCTTTTCGAGGATGCTTAGTTGATTCTTTTGAAGAAGATACAAAAGCGATTTTACTTGTTTTCCCATCATTTCGATCTTTACGCATTCCAACAATCTTATCCAACACAGAGGATGATACATTATGTCGGCTGCCATGATGAGGAACTTGCATAAACTTTAAAATTTTATGCAAGTGGACTTTAAATTCCGATTCCGCAAAGTAAGCTGCTTTTTCTAGAGCCTGAATTCCAGCATCCCCAGTAAGAAGAATAGGATGATTTATAAATGGCCAAAATAAAATAACGCTACTTTCGTTCTCGGCAGTAGTCTCCACATCATCACGTAATGTATCGAGATCCCAAGAACTATTAACTAAAGAGGTTAGATAAGAGATACCCTCATTGAGGGATGACAAAATATAGCCCAAACTAAAGTTGTCTTCTCCTGTCTCTTTTTGTTCCGGAGATTTTTCAAATCCAGAGATAAGTTTATAGAGATACCAATTTCTTCCCGGAGATAATACAATAAATTCCCCAATTCGATAGCCCTGAAATGGCTCATAAATTGGGATTTGTTTTTCTTTCGCAAGTTCTTCCAGAGAATATGCCGTATAAAGATTTTCCTTCAACCTATCCGAAAGACTGTTGTCAGTTATGCGACCATCCCTAAAATTATTTAATATTTTTGACGAGTATTCCCATGGTCTGTGCATCCACAATTCCCCTACCTCTAATTCCTCCAGAACCACAGACAACCCGGAGGCATGGTCAGAATCAGGGTGGGAATTGACAACATAGTCTACGCGTGATGTTCCATAATATTTACGAATATGGTCTACCAAGGCTTCACCGGATTCCTTAGTGCCTCCGTCATAAACCATGACTTTATAATTCCCAAGTGAACCATACCTTACAGCAATGGCATCTCCGCTCTTATCACCGTTGCCAACCGGAAGAAAATCTATTTCGCAACCAATATTTTTTTCCAAAGCAAATCCTTATTTATTTAAATAATACATTATATTGAGGTAATTAAATTATAAATCTCTATATATAGTATGTAAAGTTAAATTTTTGTCGTAATTATCTTCTTATATAAATCCTTGCACCATCTTTCAAAACTTTTTCCTTTATAGCTTTTATCAGGGTGCTTTTTTCTCACCAAGCCTATATCCTGCGTACTTAAATAATTTTCGATATTATCCAAATTCATATTCAACAAATATCTCCTTAAAAAATCCGTTTTTTGAGCTGCCGTAATTATATTTTCGCCAATCAGTATATATGTCGAAAATCCTTTGCCCGAATATTTCTGGTCGAGTTCTATCAATAAAACGTTTTTATGCGCCTCGCCACCGGTAAAAACAAACCTTGCCGTTATATACTTCCTTAAATTCCTGCCGTCGTAGCTTTCCTTTATATTTAAACGCTTTTTGCCTTTCCTTACCGGCAATTTAGTCGGTTCCGATATGATAAAGCAATCCTTTTCGATAAACTCGTCATACTTTTCTTTAAACGTTTTTGCAAGTTCCTTAAAGTCGTCCAGCGAAAAGTAATCCTGTTCGGCTTTCTTGGTCTCGGCAGGTCTTGTATTGGAATTTCTGACGTCCCTCAGTTGGCTAAAGCTTAAATCCTTTGCCTCTTTGCCGGAAACAAAGTTTATATTGCCCTTCTCCTTATCTAATTTATTATCGTCTTTATTAATAATTTCCTTGATTTTTTCGACGCCGAAAAATTCGTCACCGCTATCGTCCTCTATTATTTTTATCGAATTCCTATAAGAAGGTGCTTCGTCCGATAAAATACCCGTTTCCCTTGT
The DNA here is from genome assembly GCA_021794475.1 of bacterium. Lineage (GTDB taxonomy): Bacteria > SZUA-79 > SZUA-79 > Acidulodesulfobacterales > Acidulodesulfobacteraceae > Acididesulfobacter. The sequence continues at coordinate 10,209 of JAJYQS010000096.1, forward strand.
TTTCGTCCTGTAAATAGGATTTTGCGTTATATCACGGGTGGTTTCGTCGAATTCTTTGTTTATATCCTTAGAGTACCTCCTAATTATTATTTTATCGTAATTATAAACTAAAGATTCGGCATTTAAAATTTTATAAACAAAAATTCTTTTACTTGCCTCATCTTTTAATGTTATGGCAAAAATCTCGAACTTTCCCTCTATATGAAAGTCTATTTTTAACGGAACAAACCCGCTGAAAGCCTTCTTGTCGTCTAATGCCTTCTTTTCTAAATATAAATTATTCTTAATAGAATGCCATTTAAGCCTTGCCTTTTTATTCACGGCATAAAAATAAGCAAAGGCGGCATCGCTGTCCGGAACGCCCGTTTTTAAAATAATATAAGGATAACCTTTAATATCGTCGAATCCGGTTTTATAGTATAATGATTCTATCTTTGAA
>JAJYQS010000103.1 GCA_021794475.1 bacterium
AATAATCTTATTGCAATTAATTACAATATTTACAATTTAAAAAACCGTAGTAGGAAAATTGCACTTTTTCAGAATATGAATATAGTATTCTAGTGGCTTTGAGCTGTATAAGGTGTCAAAGTCAGGATATATCGGAGCCTTCCAAAGAAAAAGATATACTTTTATCGTATATTCCGAAAACATGGTCTAATGAAGAAACCAAATCGCATATCGAACGGATTTCTAAAGAAAAAAACAGCAAAGAAATAAGCGTTATAATGAAAGAACTTAAAGCTAATTACAACGGTTTATACGACAATAAAACTGCGTCTGAACTTATAAAAAGCTTATAACTCTCAATCAGGATATTAGTTAGAACGATGAACGTTAAACGGTAAATGATAAATAAAAATATTAGTTAGTGCAGAAAATTTTCAACATATTTTATGACCGAATCATATTTTATTTATATTTATAGATTCATAGACAGAATATGCCCGATGCTATTTATGGAAAGAATTTGTTTAATATTTTATAATATATTTATTGTGGTATGATGCATGATATATTATGTTACGTATTGCATTGTACATAGGCAAACTTATTTAAACTGATTAATATTTAATGATATAATCGTAATCGAGCAGTTTTTTTGCTAACAGAGTATTGTTTAAAAATATAAATTTATTATAAAAAGAACTCTCATCTTTAAAATTGTAAAAATACCCTACTGATTCAATCATATTAAGCATTTGAATGTTTTTTAATATCGACGGCTCCGTGAGGGTATTTAATTTATTATCTAATAAAAAAATATCTACCGCATCGTCCAGCAGAGTCAGTCCGGCAGCTACTCTCAAGGCTTCTGCCTGTCTGTTTGAAATTATAACAGCAATTTTTTTCATTCGATAATGTTAATAAAACAAAAAATAGCTGAAAATCAAGATTTTTTGATGATTTTATTTTTATCTGTGACGTAAACAAGTTTTGGTGTAAATCCAGAAACCTCTTCATCGTTATATAAAGCAAATGTAGCAATGATAATTAGATCGTTAATCTGCACAAGTCTCGACGCAGCCCCATTAACTATAATATCACCGGAATTTTTCGGAGCCACAATGGCATATGTGTCAAATCTGCTGCCGTTGTTGACATCCCAGACGCTTACTTTTTCATACGGTAGTATATAAGCCTCGTCCATTAATCCTTTGTCTATTGAAATAGAACCTTCATATTCAAGATTAGCATCGGTAATTCTGACTCTGTGAATTTTTGATTTTAAAAGGAATCTCTGCATTTATATATTATTTTGTGTATATTTTATGTTATGCGTATGTTATGTGTAGAACTGCGATATTTTTTAATTATTTATTGTTAATAGTTTTTATATTAATAAGATTTATATTATATTTATATTTAAGTAAGAATTATGAACAAGATTTAAAACTTTCTGAATATAATAAAATTTTTTTTAAGCACTTCCTCATCTTCGGTATAAGTATTATTCGGTCCGTAATAACTAAAAGAATTTTTAAATTTATTCTTAAAATATTTAAATATAAGATACAATAAAAAATAATTTAAAAACGGTATCAAAAATAATACAGCTAAAGCATCAGTCAAGAAACCGGGCATTAAAAATAACAGTCCGGCTATAAAAAAAGATGCTGTTTTTAATAAATTTTTTGATGGAGACTTGCCGTTGCTGAAATCTATTAATGAGTTCTGAAACGAATTGCTTTTTATTTTTTTGGATATTATATAGCCTATAATGCTAAATCCTATCAAAAGCAAAAAAGCGTAAAAAAATCCTATTCTGAAAGCAACTTCAACAAAAATATATACTTCAACAAATATATAAATTAAGGCTATAAAAAAAAACTTTGCAATAATTCCCATGATTATTAATTGTATATTTTTTTTGTTATTAAGTCAAATTTAAGAAGCTGTTTTGCCCTATGCCGCATATATCCTTATTTACAAGATTTGTTAAAATTTTGCTATTTACAAAATATAATAATTATGTAATATATAATAATGTATAATTAATATGTAATATTTAATAACTTAAATAACTTAATTAAATAATATGCGGCAATGTATATAAAAATCATAATATATATAATAAATTCATATACATAAAAAATCATGATATATACAACTGATTAATAATTATTGATAATTAAGTATAGACGATAATTAATACGATATTGTAGTATATTCCAGCACTGTTAAGAAGTTTTTAGCGCTATTTTTAATTAATAACTTTATAACAATACGATATTGCAGTACGCTTCTATTGTTATTTGTTATTTGTTATTTGTTATTTGTTTTATTCCATATAATTCTTAAGATTTAATCAAAAGGAGAAATTAAATTATGTTTTTTAGGAATTTGTCTTTAAAATCAAAGTTCACTTTTATAATGATAATAGTTGGGTTTATAGCCAACGTAACAGTTGCGGTGGGCGCTTTTTATTTTATACAGCATTTTAAGGAAAAAACATTAATGCATGAAGCAAAAATGATATTGTACTCAGAAAAAGCATCAAGGGATTATACTTCTCAAACTCTCAGACCGGCGGTGCTTGGGGCAACGCCTAAATTTGTTATGCAGGCTGAGTCTGCCACATTTGTATCTTTAGGTATAGCTAAAATATTAAATAAATTTATGCCTGATTATGTTTACTCCGAACCTACATTAAATCCTTTAAACTTGAAAAATAAAGCAGACAAATTTCAGTCTGAGATTATACAGAAGTTCAAGACAGACCCGTCTATCAAATCTATAAACGGTTTTCATAATTTCAAAGGGCATTCTTATTTTTACGTCATGGAACCTGTGGTTGTAAGATCCGGCTGTATGCTGTGTCACGGCAATCCGCAGGATGCTCCTAAAGCTATTGTTGCTAAATACGGCAGTACGCACGGTTTTCACTGGAAAATAGGTCATATTGTAGGGGCTCTAAGTGTAATTATACCGACAAGAGATATTAACAGAACGGCATTAAAAAACGCTATATTAATTGCAGTTGCAATTTTTGTATTGCCTTTTATCGCTCTTATAATAGCTTTATTTTTTATTAATAAATTTATTATTAAACCGATTCATGAAATGACTAAATTGGCAGAGGATGTTTCTACCGGAAAATCTAATGAAGATTTTAAAGTGAAAAGCAATGATGAGATAGGAGCTCTTGCAAAATCTTTCAATAGGCTTAAAAAGAGTTATATAAAAGCTGTTGAAATGTTAGCCGATAAAAATAGAAAAGAATAAAATCAAAAATTGTTATTTAAATGAATTGAAAATTTTTTTATTTAAGATATAATTTAATTGTACGATGAAGATTAATTTATGATAAATTCTTAATTATTCTTAATTACTCTTAATTATTCATGATTAGTTATTCTTAGTTGCTTATTTTTAGTTAGTTATTCTTATATTATTCTTAGTTAATTATTCTTTATTTCCATTAATTAATAATTAAACGGTTTTATCTTGCCTAATTCTTGAGATTTAAATTTTATCATTTGTTTTAATATTTAATCTTACTTATAAAAGGTGCAGAAATGGATATTTACGAAAGAAATGACGGTGTTTTTTTAATTTTTGACGATAAAATTATTGAAGATTTCAATATTAAAAAAAAGAAGAATATATATGCTAAATTAAAAGACAAAAAAAAATATTCATCTGTGCTTAATAATCTGCATATTACTGCGGATGAAGACAGCAAACTTCATAATAAAAGGAAAATAGCCAAAACATTTAATCCTTCATTGGGCGGTGTTTTGTTAATAAAAAATGAAAAAATACGTGAATTGGAGGACGATGCGCTGCTTGAGGAATTCGACAGATTGTGCAGACTTATAGAAAATGATTACGGTTTAAATATTTTTAACTATATGCTAAATGAAATTTATGAAGAAGAAAAGCAGGAAAAATATTTTGAAATAGAAACCTTTAATTATAATTTTATATCGCATAGAGCGGTAAAAAGTAATTTGGCGTCAGATTTTGTGAAAGAATTGAATCATTTTATAGAAAAAAATTTTTTTAAAAATATTAAAGAAAATACTAAAAAAACAGATAAAGAAAAAAATGTAAAAAAAGATGAAAAAGCCGAAGCAAAGACTGCAAAAAATGCTGAGGAATTTAAATTAAAACCTGCCGCAAACCTGCAGACAGGGCTTAAAGAAAAACCTGCCGCAAATCTGCAGACAAGGTCTAAGACAAAGCCGGAACCTGAAGCAATATTTGAAACAATTAAGACCGCCGCTGCAGAAAATACTGAACCAAAAGTTTTAACTGATATTCACTCCGAAATCAACTTAATATCCCTGAGCTGGAGTTCCCTCAGTCCCAGAGATACCGCACCCGTTCTTGAAGAAGGTATCCCCATCGAAATCAATAATTCAAGCTGGATAAGGATGTATTTTCAAAAGCCCAGAGTAAGAAAGATAGTATGGAGACTCAGGGATAAACCTGATGCCGCTCATTTAAAGCCGCTGTTAAGGGTATATGCAGACGGAAACATGCTGTGGTATGAGACTTTAGATTCCGTTGGTGGTGATAAATATATAATTCTTTCGGAAGAGATTGAGTTGTCAAGGGTATGGGCAGAAATTGGCTATGTTGACGAAAAAAATGAATTTATATTCATTGCAAGAACTCCGGTGTGGCCTCCAGAGTGCTTATTTAAATCCTCTCCGGTTAGATATTCTCTAAAAAAATCATTAAATAATAAAATATGTCTTATAGGCGCTACGGAAAATCTGCCTGAACAGAATAATATAGGAAATACCGCGTTTACATCGTCAGGAGGCGGATTCTACGGAATTGATAAATAAGTGCCATCCTTGCAATAAGACAATAACAATAATATAAGATAATAATAAGGCAAAATAATAAAACAATAATAATAAAACAATAATAGTGAGACAATAATTATAAGGCAAAATAATCAGATAAGTAGAAATAAAATAAATTAGGAGTGAGATGATATTATCATGACTGCAGAAAAATCTAAATGGGTACCCGTTCTACATTTTCATCTTCCTTTTGTAAGGCATCCGGAAATGTCTAAGTATTTAGAAGAAGAATGGTATTTTGAAGCTGTGACTGAAACATATTTGCCGTTATTGGAAGCCTTTGACAATCTTGAAAGAGACGGCGTAGATTATAATCTGACTATTTCTTTGACCCCTACTCTTTTAACAATGATGTCCGACCCGCTGCTTTCGGAAAGGCTGCTCAATTATGTCTATGCCAGGGTAAAGGTTCTTGACGAAGAAGCATTTAGAACCCAGACAGACCCCGATTTTCATCCGGTAACATTATTTTACAGGGAAAGGTATAAGAACTGGGCTGCCAAGCTGAATAATGGCGGCGGACAGTATTTAATAAACCAGCTGCTAAAACATAATAAACTGGGTCACATCAAAATAATAACTTCTGCAGCAACGCACGGCTTTTTGTTGTTTATGGTTGGCGAACCGGAAGCCATAGTTGCTCAAATACAGGTGGGTGTTGAAACTCACGAAAAATTGCTTGGAATTAAACCTTCGGGGATATGGTTGCCGGAATGCGGCTACACTGCAGGTTTTGATGCTATTTTAAGCAGATACGGAATATTTTATACTTTCTTAGACCAGCACGGAATAGAAATGGCTTCCCCTGAACCGCCAAACGGATGTTTTTCGCCTGTCGTTACGCCTTTTGGGCTTGTCGCTTTTGGAAGAGACCCTGAAAGTTCAAGACAGGTCTGGTCAAGTAAGGAAGGATATCCGGGAACTCCTATTTATAGAGAATTTTATAGAGATATCGGATTTGATCTTGACCTGCCTCATCTGACTCCATTAAAGCATGGAAGTATTAAGACGTTCACCGGATTGAAATATTATGCTATTACCGGGACAGGAACTTATAAAGAAGCCTATAGACCCGGCGCCGCAAAGAGAAAAGCCTTGGAACATGCCGAGCAGTTCGTGTATAACAGGGTATTGCAGGGAAATTATTTAAAAAATGCGATAGGAGAACCGCCTGTAATAGTTTCCATGTATGACGCCGAATTATTCGGGCACTGGTGGTTTGAAGGTCCGTGGTGGCTTGAATCTGTTTTCAGAAAGTTAGATAACAACAGCAATATAGAATCTGCATCTGCGGAAGATATATCTAAAAAAACTCTTTCTAAAGTGAAATCTAAAGAGGGGATGCTTTATAGTCCTGAAGAGCAGGTATGGATTGCTCAGCCTGCCACTTCTACATGGGGAGGCGGAGGTTACAGTGAAGTCTGGCTAAATGGTAAAAATGATGAAATCCAGCAATTTTTATCGGATGCGGCAATAGAATTAATAGATATATGTAAAAACAGATATAATGAGGTAATTTACGGCGAAGCGCTAAATCAGGCCGCAAGAGAATTAATGCTGGCGGAATCCAGCGATTGGCCGTTTCTGCTTTCTACCGGGCAGGCCGTAAGCTACTCGGAAAGGCGTGTTAAAGCGCATTTGATAAGAGCAGGAAAATGCATATCTATGGCAATAGGAACCGAGCCGTTTGACCAACAATGGTTTGATGATATATGTTATAAAGATAATATATTTCCTTGGATTAATGCTAAAGAGCTTTATGGGAAAGATATTTGTTAAAAAGATATTTGTTAAAAAGATATTTGTTAATTTATAATAGAGATATTTGTTATAGATATTTGTTAATGATGATTTATTTGATAGTAATCTTGCGCAGGTTAGAGGTTAATTTTATAGAAATATCTTCAACGGATTCTACAATAATGCAATATGGCATACAGTAATACGGTAATTATAATACATATAATATAGCAATACGATAATACAATAATATATACAATATAATTAATACAATAACAACAATAAAATAATACGATATATATAATATTACGGAGACGTACGGATTTAAATTTATAAGTAATAATTATAATAATTATATGTTTAAATCGACGGTTTTAACTATTCAATGAACCTAATTTTGTGGTGGCATATGCATCAGCCTGATTACAGAACTCATGATAATGAATTTATGCTTCCATGGGTTTATCTCCATGCTATAAAGGATTATATAGATATGCCTCTTAACATCATGTCTGTAGAGGGTATTAAGGCTAACATAAATATAACCCCGGTGCTGATTGACCAGTGGCAGTATTATAATTTACGATTAGAGGCAGCCTTGCGGGAAAAAGACGCTCAAAAAATTGAAAGTCTCCTGCCCGATAAATTTCTTAAGCCTTTAGTTATTGATAAGCTCACGGATGAATGGCGAATATGGATGGTAAAATATTATAAATGGGCGAATAAAGAAAGGATTATCGAAAGATTTGAGCCCTACAAAAGATTAGTTGAACTTTCGTTAGACGACTATAAGCTGCATTACTTGAACGATTCATACTATTTTGATTTGACGGTGTGGTTTCATCTCGCATGGTGCGGAGAGTGGATTAAAAGATATGACCCTGTGATAAGACAACTAATAAACAAGGAATACGGATATACATATCACGACAGAATGCTCTTATTGAACAGGATATCCGAATGGCTGAAATACGGACTGTCTTTATACGGGCAGCCTTATACAAAAGGAGCGGAAATTCCTCCGCCGCATCCTGATTATCCTTCTTTGCTAATAGATAAAACTATATTGGGTGACCTCTCTAAAAAAAAGAAGGGAGAATATGAAGTTACTTTTACGCCTTTTTATCATCCGATATTGCCGCTTCTGCTCGATATTAACGCGGGAAGCGTCATTGCGCAAATCACTGGAATACAATACGAATCGGTTGAATTAAACGCATATCCAGATGGATTAAAGAGCGCAGAAGAAAATATAAAAAGAATTGATAATTATTATAGAAAGGACGGTAAACTTTTTAATATAAAAGCCATTTGGCCTTCGGAAGGCGCCGTATCGGCTGAAATGCTCAATTTATTTGCAAAAGAGAAAATTGATTTTTGCGCAAGCGGCGAAGAAGTATTAAGCAATTCTCTAGGGGTTGATGTTCATAAACCTGTTTCAATGGAAGGACTCAATATAATCCCGCTTTATAAAATTTATAAATGGAAAAATTCATCCATGAAAATGGTATTCAGAGATTCCGGATTGTCGGATATCATTGGTTTTACATATGCCAAATGGAGAGGCGACGATGCCGCAAACGATTTTGTGAACAGGCTCAAAGAAATAGACATGGCTGATAAAAATGCAGTCGTTTCAATAATTATGGACGGTGAAAATGCATGGGAATATTATTTTGAAAACGGATTCTATTTTTTGAAAGATTTATATGAATTGTTTGCACAAACTAAAGAAATTAACATGCTTACGGTAAAAGACGCTTTTGAAATGGAGGAGCCTCTAATTTTAGATAGTATTTATCCCGGTTCATGGGTTAATGGAAATTTACAGATGTGGATAGGAGAAAAGCAAAAAAATTGTGCATGGAAGCTTCTTGCGAATGCAAAACAGGAATTTTTGGAATGGAAAAAACACATAAAAAATGAAACTAAAATTAAAAAAGTTGAGGAACAGATATTAAAGAGCGAAGGTTCAGACTGGTTCTGGTGGCTTGGCGAGGATAATCCGCTGCTGTCCCAATCAATGATGGAAAAAGTTTTCAGACGGCATCTAAAAAGCGTTTATATTCTGATGGATAAAACTCCGCCTGTTATTTTAGATGACACTTTAGTTACTTCAAAAGTTATTTCAAATATAAATATTGCAGAAATGGGAGGAATTATGAAGAGGGGGAAATCGTAATTGACAAATTTTTTATTAGGTTTTCACTGTCATCAGCCTGTGGGCAATTTTGAATCTGTATTAAAAGAGGTGCATAACAAATCTTACAGTCCGCTTATAAGAACTCTTTTAAAAAATGATTCCTGCAAATTTTGTCTGCATATATCGGGTTATCTGCTTGAATGGATTGTTAAGAATGACCCCGAGCTAATAAAACTCATAAGAGAAGGCGCAGCTCAGAACAGAGTTGAAATGTTAGGCGGAGGCTATTATGAACCGATCCTGGCGTCCATTCCTCTAAGCGACAGAATGAAGCAGCTTGAAATGTTAAATAAAGCAATTAAAAAATATTTTGGCGTTTATCCTAAAGGCGCCTGGATTACCGAGAGAATATGGCAGCCGGATGTTATTGAATCGCTTAATGAAGCCGGTATGAACTATGCTTTTTTAGATGATTTTCAATTTTTTCAATCAGGCGTTGATTCAGATAATATAGATAAAATTTTTTTAACCGAATACAATGGAAAATATCTCAATTTATTTCCAATTCACGAAAGGTTAAGATATAAGATTCCTTTTGCCGAACCTGATGAATCGATTCGCGAAGTTTTGCATATTAACGGCAGGCTCTCTAATCTTTCAGTTATGGTGGACGACGGTGAAAAAATGGGAGGCTGGCCGGACACGTATGAATGGGTTTACGGCAGGAAATTTGAAGATTCCGAACAGCATCGCGAATATAGCGGCGGCAATAATAATAACGGATGGCTGTATAAATTTTTGACTAATATAAACAGTCCGTCAAGCAATATTAAAATGAAACTGCCCTCTGAACTTATCGGAGAAATTTCATCCAGACAGCTCGTATATTTGCCTATGTCGAGCTATAGAGAAATGGGTGAATGGACTTTACCTGTAGAAAAAAGATTTAAATATATTTATACAAAAGAAAAATATCCCGATGCTGCATTAGCAGGAGGAATATGGCATAATTTTTTTATTCATTATCCCGAATCCAATCTGCTGCATAAAAGAATGCTTTATTTAAGCAGCAAAATTAACAGCTTAAAAATAAAATTTCCGGAAATAGAGAATCTTTCAGATTATAAAAATTTAAAGATAGAACTATTTAAATCTCAGGCTAATGATGCTTACTGGCACGGCGTCTTTGGCGGAATTTATTTGCCCCACTTAAGAAGAGCTATACAAAATTCATTGATTAAAGCCTCTGTTTATTATGATTTACTTGCAGATAAATTAATGCGGGCACACGGTGATAATAGCGGCAACGGAGGCAGCAGCGGCAGCGTCGGCACCAAAATAGATATATTTGATTTTGATGCGGATGGTGAGTTAGAATATCAGGTAAGAAATCAATTCTGGCAGGCGGTATATAAACCTTCCGTATCTCAACTTATTGCTCTTGATTATGTTGCAAAAGGCATGACTAATCCTTTTGGAGATATTTTCTGTTTGCACGACGAATATGATTTACATATTATTAAAGATGAGCTGAATATACAAAATAATCCTGAAGAGAATAAAAAGACGGAAGAAAATGAAGCCCAAGTCCCGCATACTATTCATGATAATATGAAAATTCCGGTCGGTTTAACATCTAAAGATTTAGTAACCGAGAATGGGCTGATGCCGCATTTTCAAATGCTTTATAACGGCTCAGATTTGAATTTTAATTTGAAATCAATCGAAAACAACAACGGTGTTTTTGTCATAAAATCTGAAGGATTTTTAAGAGAAGACAAAGAAAGCTCTGAAGAAATAAATGTCGATAAAAGCGGTTTTAAGAAAGCTGTTAATAAAAACAAAATTGCATTTCAGGAAAATGTTAAAAATAAAATTTTACTTAATTTAGAAATAACTATATCTGATACCGTGCGGTATCACATTACTATTAATAGTAATTATAGCAGTAATTATAGCAATAATGATAAAAATAATGACAAAAATAATAGCAACAAAAATGAGAAATATTTATTAAAAGATTTGTCGGTGTTCTTCAGGTTTTCGTTTTCCGGCGGCGATGGTCCTGCTACTTATATTAAACCTGACGATAAAAACATTTACGGCTTGCGCGAAGAACTTATTAATATACCTGTCGATTCGCCTATAGAATTAGGCGATTCTTACTGGGGAGGCAAGCTGAAGGCTTTTGTCGGCACAAACGGATACGCAAATTATAAAGCAAATAAAGATAATGTTATAAATATTGATTTTACGCCGCTGTTAAATTATTCTCCTATCACGACCCTTTCGCTTTATGAAGGCGGATACGAAAAAATATTTCAGGCATCGGAACTCAATATTTTGTGGGATATGGGAAAAAGTATTATTTCAGATATAAATATTGAATGGAAAGTGGAAAAAAATAAAATAAAATAAAATAAATTGAATTAAAATAAATTAAATTAATTGCGGACATTTAATCAGAGATATAGAGATATATTGATGCATATCTGACGAATAAATAATTAAATAAGGATTATAAAATTGAATAATTTTAATGATGAAATATGGTTTGTCGCTCCCGAAATGGCTCCATTAGTAAAAGCCGGCGGGTTGGGCGATGTCATCGGAAGTCTTCCTAAGTATCTTATAAAATTAGGCATGAATGTCAAAGTAGTTATACCTGCTTATAAATTTATTGATTATGGGCAATTTGTGCAGTTTGAAGAAAATTTGCCTGCAGGAAGGGTTTATTTTGGAGATATTCCCTTTGATTTCGGCATAAAAAAAGCTAGAACTAAGGACGGAATTCCTCTTATTTTTGTCGAACAGGATCATTTTTTCGGAAGAGATGATGTTTATGGTCCGCACGGCGGAACAGTAGGCTATCGCGATAATTTATGGAGATTTTCTCTTCTTGCCCATGCTGCCGTTCACTGTATGAAAATACTTGGTATCCCTAAAATAGTGCACTCTCACGACTGGTCAGGCGGACTCGTGCCTGCAATTATTAAGCAGACCTTTAATGAAAGTGATAGACCTAAAATTGTCTTTACTGTGCATAATCTTGGATATCAGGGTGTATACCCGATTGACGACTTATACGATATCGGGATCGATTTTAAATTTAATTCTTCGGATGCCTTTGAACATTTTGGGACATTTAACGCTTTAAAAGGCGGACTTCTTTTAAGCGATGCCGTTACTACGGTAAGTCCGTCATACGCAGATGAAATTACTATGCCCCATAGAGGATTCGGGCTTGACGGTGAGTTGAGGCATTTGAGGGAAAACGGAAAACTTTCCGGTATTTTAAACGGGATTGATGAAGAGTACTGGAATCCTAAGAATGACGGTTTTTTAAATGTTAATTTTAATGGAAAAGACAGGCCTTATAATTTTAATGATTACGACAGCTGGAAAAATTTTAAAGAAGAAAATAAAAAAGCGTTGTTCGCGGAAATAGGACTGAAATTTAAAAAAAATAGCAGCGGCAAGCAGCTTCCTGTTCTTGGAATAGTCAGCAGATTAACGGAAGAAAAAGGTATAGACGTTTTTATAGATACTCTTTTTAACTGGAATGACTTTCCATTTCATGTTTTAATTTTAGGAACAGGAAAACATTTTATAGAAAAAAAAGCATTGTATCTGCAGGAATTTTATAAAGATAAAGTATATGCTAAAATAGGCAGATTTGATGAAGCGCTGGCGCATAAAATTTATGCTTCATCCGATATTTTTATTATGCCTTCAAGAACTGAACCGTGCGGATTGTCTCAAATGATTTCAATGAGATACGGCGGTGTAATTTTGGCAGGCGATACGGGAGGTCTTCACGATACCGTTGTAGATTTAAATAGAGATAGTGAACACGGCAGCGGAATAGCCGTTCAGCATATCGACACGCATGCTATTTCATGGGCGTTAGACAAATTATATAATTTGTATTATGAAAAATACTGGGAGCGGTTTGTTATTAATAGCGTTAATTCTGATTTTAGTTGGAACGCTTCTGCATTAAAATATGTAGATTTATATAATAAAATTTTGTAAAATACATATAATAATATATAACTGCAAAGAATCTCAATAAATAATTTGACATATTGTTGTGCTATCTTTCTAACAATGCTATTTCTCTTTATTGAGTTTTGATGTTTATATAAAGACAACAAATAACATAATAATATTATAATGTTCCGCCGCCGATAATCCCATTAATTCTTAAAATGTGCGATTTCGGCTGCAATTGAAGCTAAAATTAATGAACGCTATTCTTATTGCAAAAATTGCAGCTATTTTATGTGTTAGTTTATTTTTAGTTTTTTTAGCCTTAAAAAAACCTTCATTAAGCGGTTTTTTTGAAAAAGCGTCGCTTGCCGGTATATTTTTATTTGCCCTTTTCATACCAATAAAAGACGGATTTGCAATTTTTGGGATTGTTTTTGCAATTATTTTTTTTATTGCGTTCCGCATTTCTAAAAGGGATTTTAAACTGCCGTACACAGTTTTTAATAAGCCTATTATTATATATATATTGATAGTTGCTCTTTCCTTTCTATGGACTTACAGTTTTAGCGACAGTATAAATGAAGGCGGGGAGATTTTATATTTTTTTGCATTTTTCTTTGCAGCTGCAGAATTATTAAACTCATACAAAAGAATTATGTTTATACTTTATACGTTTGCTTTTTCGATAACGGTCGCTATTTTTTACGGTTTTTTTCAAGGTATTTTTATTAATGCGCTTCATTCCGCAGATAGAGTGACCGGACTTATAGGCAACTGGGACGGTTATCCGGTTCAGGCTTCATATGGGATAGTGTTGTTTATTTCTTTATATATGCTGAAATTTAAAGAAATCAATAATAAGATTATAAATAACAAAATTATCAATAATAAGATTATAAATAACAAAATTATACAAAATTCTTTAATAAGTATCATAATTTTTGCGGGTTTAATTTCTATTATTCTTTCTAAAGCAAGGTCTGCGTGGATTGGTGTTTTTCTCGGAATATTTATTATAATGTTTTTAAGGTCAAAAAAAGTATTTATTACGGCGTTAATAATAATTTTTATATTTAACGCAGGTTTTTTATATGCCTCTAAAAGTTTTAGGAGCAGAATATTTGCGATGTTTAATCCTCAAATCTATTTATGCGAGGTTAAAGGACATGGAGATATAGAAAGCCATATAGCTTTGGTGGAATCTGCCGCCGCAGTTTTTTTTGAACATCCGTTAACCGGTGTCGGCGTGGGAGCATTTTCAAAATATTTCAATACACATAAAAATGTACATTTTCCATATTACTACAATCCTAAAACCGGAAAAAAAGAGTATGATACTTATGATAATTGGCCTGAAAACGGCTATATGCAGACGCTGGCAGAAACAGGAATATTCAGTTTTATCGTGTTAATGTGGTTGTTTTTTTTGGGATTAAAAGAGCCGATTAAATTATATGTAAACTCTAAAGACGCATTTGTAAAAAAAATATCGGTCATGACTGCGGGAATGAGTATGGTTTTTTATGGTTCGTTCATCGGTATTTCCAATATGTCAAACGACCAGCTTACAGACCTCTGGCTTTTATTTCTTGCAATTTTCGCTTCCGTTTTAAATATGTCTAAAAATTCCGGCAAAAATTATTAAGTTCACCCTATTGAGTTATTTATATTATTTCAGATTAATAAAAATAATATTAAATTCAAGACTTTTAAACTATATAATTTTTATTTACTCAGCCGTATTAATCCGGTTATTCGAGTGTATTAATTGCTATTAATTAATTAATTTTGATTTGCATAGTATAATATAACAGATAGTATAATATAACCGGTGATACAAAACTGCATTATGAAAATATAAATATATAGAATATAAATAAATATATGCCATGATATCTCAAAAAAACAAAATACTGTCGAATTATCTTTATATTGTAGATCTTTTTTTTATCGTAGCGGCATACTTTCTTGCCTATTTTACCGCTAATATAGCAGACCCTTTTATTGTAGGATTTGGTTTGCTGCCGTTGTATAACTATATCTGGATGCTTATTCCTATTGCAGTCATATTTTATTTTTATCTTATCATATTCAGTTTTCATAAAGATTTATTTATCCAAAAAAAAATTATAGTGCAGTTTTTAAAAAGTTTTGAATTGACTTTTGTGGCAATATTAACTTTTTACGGCATTTTGTTTATGCTGAGAGTCCATTATGTATCAAGACTTTTTATTGGATATTTCGCGATTTACGTGTTTTTGTTTTTGGTTATTTCAAACTATACAAGTAAAAAAATATTAAAAATATTCAAACAGCGCGATTATTCTTTAAGAACAATATTAATAGTAGGCGACGTTCATTCATCGGATAAAATAGAAAAAACAATTAAAAAAAACGAATATTTAGGATTAAAATCGGCAGGTATAATAAACAAAGATAACATTCGGATTATTCCGGATTTTGTTATTAAAAATCCTGTAGATGAGGTAATATTTGATGTCAATGAAAATGATTTAAACGATATAAAAGAATTAACGCTTCTTTTAGAAGAAATGGGTATTACCGTTAAAATTATTACAAAATTTATTCCTTTTAAGTATTCGAAAATATCATTCGAAAAAATGGATGATATGCCCATGCTTTCATTTTATACAGCGCCTGAAGATGAAATACTTCTTCTTATAAAACGGTTTATAGATATTCTCGGTTCATTAGCAGGTCTCATACTGTTTTTTATTCCTTCGGTAGTAATCGCAATATTAATAAAATTTTCGTCTAAAGGACCTGTTATATATAAAAGCAAAAGGGTCGGTCTGCACGGAAGGCTTTTTACTTTTTATAAATTTAGAACCATGATTGAAACAAGCGATGCAATGAGGGAAGAATTAAGAAAAAAATTTAATCCGGACGGAATAGAAGTAAAACTTAAGGATGACCCGAGATTGACATGGATAGGTAAAATATTGAGGAAAACCAGTTTAGATGAATTGCCCCAATTTTATAACGTGCTGCGCGGCGATATGAGCATTGTGGGCCCGAGGCCTCCTATGCCTGATGAAGTCGCTAAATATTCCCTTGCACAGAGAAGACGCTTGTCTATGAAACCCGGAATTACGTGTCTTTGGCAAATAAGCGGAAGGAGCAGGCTAAGTTTTGAAGATAGGGTTGTTTTAGATTTAAAATATATTGACAACTGGTCTTTAAAACTTGATTTTATTATTTTATTCAAGACTATACCTGCGGTTATATTTGCTCATGGAGCTATGTAATTTTTTCATTTGTTTTTGAAACTTTTTAGCTGCATTTGCAGCTGTACTGCTTATATAAATTTTTTATTCACTTTTTTTGTTTTTTATATTAGTATAATCAGAATATAATATAAATATAATATAATATATCGTTAAAATCAAAATCTAACGTGTTTTAAATTAATAAAATTATATGGAGGCTGCATGCAACCGCAAGGATTAAGTCTTACCTACAAAATTTTGAAATCTCATTTAATCAAGGGAAATTTAACCCCCGGCGAAGAAATTGCCATAAAAATAGACAGAACTCTCACTCAGGATGCCACGGGAACAATGGCATATCTTCAGTTTGAAGCTATAGGAGTGCCGCATGTGCAGACAGATTTGTCAGTAAGCTACATTGACCATAATACACTGCAGACCGGTTTTGAAAATGCCGACGACCACAAGTTTTTACAGACATTAGCGTCAAAATACGGCATATTGTATTCAAAAGCCGGCAATGGAATTTGTCATCAGGTAAATCTGGAAAGATTCGGTGTTCCGGGGAAAACATTATTGGGTTCGGACAGCCATACTCCTACTGCAGGCGGCGTCGGCATGATTGCAATAGGCGCAGGCGGTCTTGATGTTGCGGTTGCAATGGGCGGGGGCGCTTTTTATATGGCGGCTCCAAAGGTAGTTTTAGTAAAACTTTCAGGTAAATTACAAGACTGGGTTTCAGCTAAAGATATAATACTCGAACTTTTAAGAAGACTTACCGTTAAAGGCGGAGTCGGAAAAATTTTTGAATACGGCGGAGAAGGGGTAAAGAGTTTATCTGTCCCCGAAAGAGCCGTTATAACAAATATGGGAGCGGAACTCGGGGCGACGACATCCATTTTTCCAAGTGATGAGAAAACTTTAGAATTTCTTAAAGCGGAAAACAGAACGGAAGACTATGCGGCCATTTCCGCCGACGACAATGCGGTTTACGATGAAGTTATAGCAATAGATTTATCGTCTTTGGAGCCTATGGCTGCGAAACCGCATATGCCCGACAATGTTGTTAAAGTTAAAGAATTAAAAGATATTAAAGTAGACCAGGTAGCTATAGGAAGCTGCACCAATTCGTCTTATGCGGATTTAATGACGGTAGCCGCTATCCTTAAAGGTAAAAAAGTGCATCCTGACGTCAGCCTTGTGATATCCCCCGGTTCTAAACAAGTTTACGAAATGATAGCAAAAAACGGCGCTCTGGCAGAGCTTATTTCATCAGGCGCAAGAATACTTGAATCAACATGCGGACCATGTATAGGCATGGGGCAGGCTCCGCGTTCAGGCGCAGTTTCTTTGAGAACATTTAACCGCAATTTTGAAGGCAGAAGCGGAACGAAGGATGCAAGTATTTATCTTATTTCAGTACAAACAGCCGCAGCATCCGCATTAACAGGATACATTACTGACCCGCGCACGCTTGGAAAGGCTCCCGAGAT
Organism: bacterium; assembly: GCA_021794475.1. Lineage (GTDB taxonomy): Bacteria > SZUA-79 > SZUA-79 > Acidulodesulfobacterales > Acidulodesulfobacteraceae > Acididesulfobacter. The sequence continues at coordinate 17,450 of JAJYQS010000103.1, forward strand.
TAAAATGCCTGAAAAATTTGATATTGATGATTCAATGATTTTACAGCCGTCAACGGAACCTGAAAATGTTGAAGTTTACAGAGGACCGAATATTAAGCCGCTGCCGATAAAAGAAAAACTCTCTGAAAGCATTAGCGGAAAAGTTTTGCTTAAAGTAGGGGATAATATAACCACAGACCATATTATGCCGGCAGGCTCAAAAATACTTCCTTTAAGGTCAAATATACCTGCAATTTCAAAATATGTTTTTGAATCGGTCGACCCTGATTTTTCTGAAAGAGCGTTAAAGGAGAAAGGCGGATTTATCATTGCAGGTGAAAACTACGGACAGGGTTCAAGCAGGGAGCATGCGGCGCTTGCCCCGATGTATCTGGGCGTTAAAGCCGTTATTGCAAAGTCTTTCGCAAGAATACATTTTGCAAATCTTGTCAATTTTGGTATATTGCCTTTGATATTTGACAATCCTGCCGATTATGATAAAATTAATCAGGACGATTTATTGGAAGCTCAAAATATTATAAGAGAATTAAATGAAAAAAAGCCGGTTAAATTTATTAATAAAACAAAAAAGGAAGAATATATTTTTAAATATAATTTAACGGACAGACAGATTAATATAATAAAAGAGGGCGGTCTTCTTAACGAAACTAAAAATTCTAAAAATTGATGCTATCAAAAGAATTTAATAAAAATATAAAGAAAGTTCTGATTTCATATAAAAAAGATGCTCAAGAAGCTTATGATGCGGCAGTTTATATAAGTGAACTCATAGAGGGCAAAAATATAGAAACTGTTATAAGACCCAGCATGGATATAGCTGCCGCCGATTTAAGCGATGTAGGTTTAGTTATTGTTCTTGGAGGCGACGGAACGCTTTTAATTACTTTCGGAAGTGTATTTCCTTTAGAAGTTCCGGTAATCGGGATAGATTTCGGAAGCCTTGGTTTTTTAGTTGAAATACCCGATAATAATAAAGTAGAAGCTATTGAAAGATTCTTTGACGGTACGCTGGAATTCCGTGAACGTATTGCTTTAGATATTACGGTGCGCAGAAACGGCGGCGATATAATAAATTATGTTGCTTTAAATGAAGCCGTTATAGCCCGCGAACAAAGCATACATGCCAGAATTATTAATCTTAAAGTTTGCATAAACGGTATATGGGTTAACGATTATCGATTGGACGGACTCATAGTGTCAACCCCGACCGGGTCCACCGCTTATTCTTTAGCAGCAGGCGGTCCAATCGTTTTTCCGGATTTGGAGGCTTTTGTAATCACGCCTATTTGTCCGCATATGCTTTCAAACAGACCCCTTATGATTAACTCAAATGAATTATTAAGGATAAGGTTCGCACCTCAGGACAATAAGCTCTTTATATCCGTTGACGGCAGGGATGGAATCAGATTGGAAGACGGCGACGAGATTTATATTAAAAGGCATCAGACAAAATTTTATCTGGCGGCATCTTTTAGTATGAGCTACTGGGATATTTTAAGAGCTAAATTAAAATGGTAAAAAACGGCAGGATTAGTTTAAAATTACCATGAATCTTTTTTAATAATAAAATTTTTAATAATAAAATTAAAAGGCAATTAACGAATTTTATTCATCAGTTATGTTAAAAAAATTATATATTAATAATTTTGCAACGATAGATTCTCTGGTATTAGAATTCGGTCGTAATTTAAATATACTTAGCGGAGAAACCGGTGCTGGCAAAAGCATAATAATTGAATCCGTTAATTTTTTATTCGGAAAATCAAAAAATGTCGGCAATGTTATAAGAACAGGCGAGAATGAAACATATATAAGCTGTATTTTTGATATTGGAGAAGGAGAAGTATGTAAAATTATAAATTCTATTCTGGAAGAATGCGGAATAGGAACCGGCGACGATGAAATTTTGATTAAAAGGACCGTTAGCTTATCCGGCAAAAGCAAATATTTTATTAATAATGAGCCTGCTAATAAAATAGTTATCGAAAAATTGAGCGAAATTTTAATTAATATTTTTGGGCAGAATGATAAAAGATTTTTAATTTCAAATGAAAGCCAGCTTGCTTTTTTAGACGAATATGCCGGTAATCAGGCTTTGTTGTCCGATATTAAACAATTATACAAAGAAATAAATGAAATTAATGAGCAATTAAATGATTTATATAAAAAAGCAGAAGATATTTCTAAGATAAAAACTATTAATTCATATATAATTTCTGATGCCGAAAGACTTGAAATTTCATCGGAAAAAGACGAAGAGGATATAAAAGACGAACTTACAAGATTAGAAAATATTAATAAAATTAAAGAAATAGTTTCGGCAGCATCGGATTTAACGGATAATGAAGAAACCGGTATTTTAAAAAATTTAAATATGCTTATTTCATTATTTGAAAAATTAGAAATAATAGACCCTCAGTTTAAAAGAGCTCATAATCTAAAAAATGCTTTTGAAGCTAAACTTTTAATGGAAGATATATCGGCTGCTTTAGAAAAACGTTCTTCTTTTGATTATGACGAAGAAAGACTTAATATATTAAGAAATAAACTCGATTTACTCATAACGGTAGAAAATAAGTACGGTTTTAAAAATATAAAAGAGCTTCTGGAAGGATTTCAAAAAGCAAAAAATGAAATATATGATGCAAACCTTATTGACGAAAAAATTGCCGGGTTGAAAAATAAACTTGAAGAGAAAAAAATTGAATATCTTAATATTGACAAAAAACTGCTAAAAAATCGTACGGAAGCATCAAAAAAACTTGAGGAAGAAATCACGGAAGAGCTTTCTTTTCTAGGTATAAAGCCGGTATTTGCCATAAATATCGAGCATTTCAATTTTGACAAAGGTTATTCAGAAACGGGACTCGCAAAAATCGTATTTTTGTTTTCCGCCAACCCAGGCGAAGAACCGAAACCGCTCTCGATGATTGCTTCGGGAGGAGAACTGTCGCGGGTCAGTCTCTGTATGCTTAAGGCAGTGAATTCCAAAAAAAATGCAGGCTGCTTAATTTTCGATGAAATAGATTCAGGCATAGGCGGCGAAGTCGGTGATTTTATAGGGGATGCTTTAAAAAAAATTTCTGAATACAGTCAGGTTATATGCATTACGCATCTTGCTCAGGTAGCATCATGCGGACAAAAGCATCTGTTTGTTTATAAAACAGTTAAAAACGGCAGAACATACACATTAATAAAAGACCTTGATATAACCGAAAGAATTGTAGAAATAGCAAGAATGCTTTCCGGAGATACTGAAAGCGAAGCATCTTTGGCGCATTCTAAAGAAATTTTAAAGAAAAAAGGATTTGTTGTCTGATTTTAAAATATTTAAAGCTCAATTATAACTTAGCATAAAATATAAGCTCGGGAGAAACTTTATTGTATAAATCAGGAAAAGAACGGTTTGAAAAGGCGGGCATAGATATTTATTTTCCGTCAAAAATTGAAATAGAAGAGGACAATAACAAAATCGTAGTATTCAGAAAAGCTCTTATGTGCGATGTCAAGAGCCTTTACAATCTGTTTTCTGAATATTCAAAAGCCGGAGAAATGCTTCCACGGTCAATGATTGATATATATGTGCATTTGAGAGATTATTATATTGCGGAGATTGAGACGGAGGGAGAGGAAGGCGGGGGGTATGAGCTTGTCGGAGCGTGCGCTCTCAGCATTGTTTGGGAAAATTTGGCGGAAATAAGGTCTTTAGCCGTAAAAAAACCGTATACCAGAAAAAGAATAGGCACGGAACTCATAAGAAAATGTTTAATAGAGGCAAATTTTTTTAAAATTTCAAAAATTTTTGCTTTGACTTATAAGCCACAGTTTTTTATAGCTAACGGCTTTAAAATAATTGAAAAATCAGAACTGCCTCATAAAATATGGAGTGATTGCATAAATTGCGTCAAGTTTCCTGATTGCGACGAAACTGCGGTTATGATTGAACCGTAATCAAATATTAAATAGACATAAATGTTATTTTGTAATATAATTTAAAATTGTTCAAAGTTTTATGTAAGTAATAATTTATGTTATTGTAAAATATAGAATAGGTCTTACAAGTCTGGGAGGACATTGAAAATATGTTTAATATTTTTGGCGGCGGAAATTCCGCAGATGAGATAAAACAGATTAATCCTGAAGAGGCGCTTAAAATCATAGAAAAAAATAAAGGAGAGAAAACTCTTATATTAGATGTTCGCGAACCTCATGAATTTAAAGGCAATTTAGGACATATTAAGAATGCGCAGCTTGTTCCGTTAAAACTGCTGCCGCTTAAAGTAAAAGAACTTGAAAAACACAAGGAAGACGATATTATTGTCGTCTGCCACAGCGGCGCCAGAAGTTATTCGGCTTGCAATATTTTAAAAAGACACGGATTTAAAAATGTACATAATCTGAAAGGCGGAATGATACTCTGGAAAAAATTAGGAATGGATTCGCATAATGATTAGACTATAAAACTGAAAACGCTGCTAAAATATGGCATGAGCGCTATAGATGGATTTGCGTAACGATTAGACTATAAAATATAAAATAGAATATAATATAGAATAATGTGTTATGAAGTTAAATATAAAAAAATATAAAATAATATTGTTTAAAGTATAAGTCGGGAATAACAATATAATATAATTTTAATATAAAATATACCGTATCCTAATTTTATATAATTATTTATAATAAAAAATTATGAAAACAATTAACGATAGCGAATCTGCAAATAATGATTTTTATGTTTTTGTTGTTTCAGATTCAACGGGCGAAACGGCGGAGAAGGTTGCAAGAGCTGCATTGTCCCAGTTTGATGTCAGCAATGTGCGGTTAAAAAGATTTTTACTTGTTGATTCTGCACAAAAAATAAGAGAAATCATAACTGAGGCATCTAAAAAAAAAGCTATTATAATTTTTACGCTTGTTGAAGACGGACTCAGAAATACTATGCTGCTTGAATCTAATAGCAGTTCAGTAATCAGCATAGATATAATAGGACCTGTTCTAAATTCTATTTCAACGGTATTAAATAAATCGCCTGAGCGGAAGCCGGGTCTTATTCATCGTGTTAACGACGAATATTTCAGAAGGGTGGATGCTTTAGAATTTGCGGTAAAGCATGACGATGGTCAAAGGATAGACGAGATTGTAGATGCCGATGCTTTAGTGCTGGGGATATCCAGAACATCAAAAACTCCGCTCTGTTTATTTCTGGCGCAGAGGGGTTTTAAAGCGGCAAATATCCCAATAATTGACCATCAGGAGATAAATGAATTAATTTATAGCATCCCGAAAGAAAAAATATTCGGGTTAATTTCGAGTCCTGAAAGAATAATGAGTTTGAGAAAAGAAAGACTTAAGAGGATGGGGATACCTTTTTCTTCAGATTATGTTATCAAAGATTCAATTGAAGAAGAGATTGAGTATTCCAAGTCTATTTTTACAAAATTAAGTATTCATTTTATCGATGTAACCGATAAATCTATCGAAGAAGTCGCCGCAGATATAATATCTTCAATAAATAATAAATAAATTATTTTTTTGAAAAAGGGGAATAAAATTTAATGAATTTTGATAAAGCTGTTTCTATGACTCAGGACTTTGCAAATGCAAAGGGTCTGGAGTATGAAATTTATTTATTTGATGCTAAAATTCTAAAAATGGAAGCCGAAGATTCTAAAATATCAAGTTATACGGATGCCATATCAAACGGATTTTCATTAAGATTTAAAAAAAATAATAAAATAAGTTTTTCATATTGTTCAGGTTTAGATGAAGACAAAGCCGCTAACTCATTAAATAACTGTTTCAGTTTAATCGGATTGACGGAAGATAATGTTGATATTGCTTTTAGCAGCGCTAAAATTGATGAAAATAATCTAAATAAAAATAATTTAGGTATTTATAGCGATAATTTTTTCAATATTAATATAGAAGACAAAAAAAATAATCTTATAGAAATGGAAGAGGCAGCCTATTCTTTTGATAAGCGAATATATAAAGTAGATAAACCGTCTTATAGCGAAGTACTTATTTCTAAGCGCTTAGTCAACTCTTACGGCATTGATATGTCTTCGAAAAAAACACATTACGAGATTTTTTTATCGGCTGCTTCAAAAAATAACGACGAAAATGCTTCCGGTTATGATTTTGACGCCTCTTCAGAGTTTAATTCTCTGAAGTTCAAGAAAGTTGCTATGAACGGAGCTAAAAAAGCAATCGACCAGCTTGGGGCAAGGATTGTGGAAAGCGGAAAATACAGTATCCTTTTTGACAATATAACATCGTCGGAGCTGCTTTCAATTTTAAAACAGTCTTTCTATGCAAGCAGCGTATATAAGAAAAAATCGCTGCTTGAAGGAAAAATAGATTCTAAAGTTTTTTCTGAAAAATTGACTATAATAGACGACGGTACACTTTTCGGCGGTTACGGAACTGATATTTTTGACGGTGAAGGAACAGCGATGCAGAAAAAAATACTCTGCCATAACGGAGTTATAAAAACTTATCTGTACGACATAGAATATGCAAATAAGTTTAAAACTAAATCAACAGGAAATTCACGCCGTTCATCTCATAAAGAACCACCTGAATTAGGAACTACCAATTTTTTTATTGAAACGGGCAAACAATCTTTTATAGATACATTAAATTCTATAAAAGACGGATTGTATATAACCGAACTTATGGGTCTTCATATGGCTAAGCCGTACACAGGCGAGTTTTCTCTCGGCGCCTCAGGTTTTTATGTAAAAGACGGTCAGTTTGACTTTCCGGTAAAAGGTATTGTTTTAAGCGGAAATATAATAAATTTGTTTAATAATATTATTGAAATAGCTGACGATATACGTTTTATGGGCAATATCGGGTCTCCTTCAATTTTAATTGACGATGTTCAGGTATCGGGGAAATAACGGGTAAATAAAATATGGCTATGAATTTGCTTAAACAAATCTTTGGAACAAGTAATCAAAGAGAAATAAATAGAATAAGACCTATAATTGAACAGATAAATTCTCTTGAAGAAAAATATGCGGCTTTTACAGATGACGATATTAAGGGCATAACCTTTAAATTCAGGGAACTTCTTAAGGATTTGCCCGATGTACAGCAGAATGAAAAATTAAATGAAATATTGCCTGATGCCTTTGCGATAGGGAGGGAAGCATGTAAAAGAGCATTAAAAATGCGTCCTTTTGATGTTCAGCTCATAGGCGGAATTATTCTCCACCGCGGTAAGATAGCGGAAATGACGACCGGCGAAGGAAAGACTTTAGTTGCCGTTCTGCCGGTGTATCTTAACAGCCTTACCATGAGAGGCGTTCATGTTATTACGGTCAACGACTACCTTGCAAAAAGAGATTCCGAATGGATGGGGATGGCGTATAAATTATTAGGATTGAGTGTCGGTGTGGTAACCAATGAGGTCAGCGACGAAGACCGGAAAAAAGCTTATTGCTGCGATGTTACTTATGGAACTAACAACGAGTTCGGTTTTGATTATTTAAGAGATAATATGAAGTATTCGCTCGACGATTATGTTCAGCGGGAATTAAATTATGTTATAGTTGACGAAGTTGATTCGGTTCTTATCGATGAAGCGAGAACGCCGCTGATAATTTCGGGGGAAGCCGAAGAAGCAACGGAAATGTATTATAAGGTAGATAAAGCGGTTTCTTTTTTAAAAGAAAATGAAGATTATACGGTTGACGAAAAGCTTAAAACTGCTATTTTAACGGAGAACGGCATTGAACTGATTGAAAAAACATTAAATATTAAAAATATTTATGACCCTAGACATCTTGAAACGCTTCATGCCGTTAATCAGGCTCTCAGAGCTCATGCCTGTTATTCCAAAGATGTGGATTATGTCGTAAAAGATAATGAGATTGCTATTGTTGACGAATTTACCGGCAGACTTATGACCGGCAGACGTTTCGGAGAAGGTTTGCATCAGGCGATTGAGGCTAAAGAAAATCTTACCGTGCAGGGTGAAAATCAGACCCTCGCGACTATAACATTTCAAAATTTTTTCAGAATGTATAAAAAACTTGCAGGTATGACAGGAACTGCAGATACGGAAGCCGAAGAATTTAAAAAAATTTATAATCTTGACGTAGCGGTTATACCGACAAATAAGCCTATGGCAAGAAAGGATTATTCCGACCTTGTTTTTGCGACTGAAACCGAGAAATTTTCAGCCGTTGCGGATGAGATTACGGAATTATATAAAAAAAATCAGCCGGTTTTGATAGGTACCGTTTCAATAGAAAAGTCGGAAAAATTGGGTGCTTTGCTGAAAAAAAGAGGAATACCGCATGCTGTTTTAAATGCTAAAAATCATATGAAAGAAGCTCAAATTATTGCTGCCGCAGGTCAGAAAAAATCAGTTACTATATCTACGAATATGGCAGGAAGAGGAACGGATATTGTTCTCGGCGAGGGCGTTACGGAACTTGGCGGTCTGCATGTTATCGGGACTGAAAGACATGAGGCGAGAAGAATAGACAATCAGCTGAGAGGACGTTCCGGAAGACAGGGAGATGTCGGGTCTTCACGGTTTTACGTTTCTCTGGAAGATGATCTTATGAGGATATTCGGCTCTGAACGGTTGTCGCCGTTTTTAGAAAAATTAGGTCTTAAAGACGGGCAATCTATTGAACATCCTATGATATCAAAAGCAATAGAAAATGCTCAAAAGAAAGTTGAAGGTCATAATTTTGATATAAGAAAAAATTTAATTGATTATGATAATGTAATGAATAAACAGAGGGAGATAATTTATTCCTACAGAAAAAAAATATTGCAGGCTGAAAATTCAGACGAGATGCTCGCAGAAATTATTTCCGATACCGAAACGATATTAGAAAACTATTTTGATGCTTATATACCTTTAAAAGAACACAGTGAAAATTGGGATATAGACGGGCTTAAAAGTATTATAAAAGCAGAATTAGGCATTGATTTGTCATCATCGCTGACTATTACCCCGGATAAAATTAACGAACTGAGAAAATTAGACAGAAAATTATTATTTGAAAAAGTTTTTCTTATGCTCAAGGAAATTCTTGAATTAAAACTTGGAGAATTTCCGGAAGAGGAAGCTCTTAATATAGAAAAAGCGCTTTATCTGCAGGCTGTAGATAATATATGGAAAGATTCGCTTACCTCATTAGAGGCTTTAAAAGAAGGAATAGGACTCAGGGGCTATGCTCAGCAAAATCCGTTAATAGAGTATCAGAGGGAGGCTTACGAGCTTTTTATTAATATGCAGATACGCATGAAAGAAGAAGCTATAAATTCAATCGCCACTATTCAGATAGAAGACGATATTACAGGAGAAGAGATACTCGAAGGCGCCGGTTTCGGCTCAGGAAATATGATGTTGACGCACGGGAGTTTTATAGGCGAAGAAGATGAAAATACTGTTAAACAAAAACCCATAGTGAAATCTAAAAAAATAGGAAGAAATGAACCGTGTCCATGCGGCAGCGGAAAAAAATATAAGAATTGCCACGGTAAAAATTTATAATCAGACAAAATTATAATTAAAATAATCAAGATAATCAAGATAATTAGGGGCGGACGACAACTAATTAATTAATTAAAAATCACTGCGGCGAATTTAAAGTTTAACTGCTCCATAATAAAATAAATATAAAAATTTATGAAAATAGAAAATTATCTTTTTTCTGCAAAGACCTCAGGATTAAAAAAAAACGGACAGCTTGATTTGGCGCTGATTTTTTCTAATGTTCCATTGAGGGTTAGCGCCGTGTTTACAAAAAACAAGATTAAAGCCGCTCCGGTAATATTGTCGAAAAAAAATTCAAAAAATATTATCAGAGCTTTAATTGTTAATTCCGGCAACGCTAATGCTTGCAATGGGGCAGACGGCATTAAAGATGCTAAAAAAGTTATGTCATTAGCCTCGGAAGCTTTAAACATTAAAGAAGAGAATATTCTTATATGCTCAACAGGTGTTATCGGTGAACGATTAGATACGTCAAAAATTGAAAATAGCTTGCCGGAATTAGTGAAATCATTGTCGGAAGACGGAGCCGAACAGGTAGCTAGAGCGATAATGACTACGGATACGTTTCCTAAGGTAGTTGTAAAAAATATGACCATAAATAATAAGAATTATCATATATTGGGTATGGCAAAAGGCTCAGGTATGATAATGCCTAATATGGCAACTATGCTTGCTTTTATTATGACGGATTTGCCGCTCTCAAAAAATTTAGGAGACGCTTTATTTAAAGAATGTGTTAAATATTCTTTTAATTCTATAACAGTTGACGGAGATACTTCAACAAATGATACTGCTTTCTTTTTGTATCCGGACGCCGATATGTATTTCGGCAATAACGAACCGGCATACGGAAGCGGCAAAGATAGCGCTTTTAAAGGTATATTAGAAAAGGATATCAATTACGATATAGTAAAATATTCGGTAGGAGAAGTATGTTTCAGCCTCGCAAAGATGATTGCGGAAGACGGCGAAGGCGCCACTAAATCCGTAACAGTCGAAGTTATTAATGCTTACAGCGAATTATCGGCGAAAAAAATAGCTTTTTCTGTTGCAAATTCTCCATTAGTCAAAACGGCTATAGCCGGAGAAGATTTAAATTGGGGCAGAATAATGATGGCAATAGGTAAAACAGATGCAAGAATAAAACCTAATTATGTGGACATTTATATTAATAATTTTAAAATTGTCGAAAATTCAAAGTCTTTAGGATTTATAGGCGCTGAAAATGAGAAAAAAATTATGTCTCAAAAGGAAATAAATATTAAGATTGATTTAAAATGCGGACCCTCATTCTTCAAAGTCCTGACATGCGATTTTACAAATGAATATATTAATATTAACGCATCTTATAGATCTTGAGCGTCTTAAAGAGCATGGCTGAAAATAGCAGACCATTCGTTATTTATCAATTAGTTATGGGTTAGTTTTATAACCGGATTGTCTATAAGATAGTCCGCGTATGGCGGGTTATTCACATTTTGTTCCTATGAAGATTCCTGTATTATATTATCATAAAATAGATTATCCTAAAAGCACTGCGATATTAAAAGGTTTGTACGTTAAACCCGAACAGTTTAAATTGCAGATGAAAGTTTTGAAAATTTTGGGATATCGGACTATTACCCCCTATGAACTTCTTTTATTTATTAAAGGCCATAGATTGCCTTTCAAGAAACCTATTTTAATAACATTTGACGACGGTTATAAAAATAATTATACTTATGCTTATCCTATTTTAAAAGCTTTTGATTTTACGGCTACTATATTTATAAGTTCAGGATGCATAGGCAAAACAAATGTTATTATGGAAAAAAACGGAAAAGAAAATCAGGCTGAAGATTTTTTAGATAAAAAAAATATTATTGAAATGTCCGAAAACGGTATTACAATAGCTTCCCATGGCATAAATCATTATTTTCTTAATGATTTGGCTGATGACGGAGTGCTTGCCGGAGAGCTTTTAGCTTCCAAAGCAATACTTGAAGATTTAACAGGAAAAAAAATAGATTTTTTTTCATATCCCTACGGAGCTTATAATGCAAAAGTTATGAGAGAAACAAAAAACGCCGGTTATAAAGGCGCATTTACCACAAATAAGGGTAAAATTGCAGTTGGGGATAATTCATATGAATTAAAAAGAATATCTGTAAACGGTCATAATACAATTTTTAATTTTTTATATAAGATAATTTTCATGTATTAATTTTATTAATAAAATAACTATAAGCCATCGTAATAAAACAGTTATAATACGATATAATACAATTTTTAATTCTTTACACAAGATAATTTTCTTGCATTAATTCAATAAAAATGATAAAAGATTATGTTTAGGTAAAAAAAAATTCAAATAAACCGTATCCGTTTATTATTTGTGCTTGAATCATTTTAATAAATAAATATAAACGGAGAGAACAAAGCACAAAGGAGAAAAACATGCCGTTTACAGTCACAATCAAGCAATTGTTAGAGTCAGGGGTTCATTTCGGACACCAGACGAAAAGATGGAACCCTAAAATGAAACCGTATATTTACGGTGCAAGGAACGGTATTTATATTATAGACCTTCAAAATTCCCTTCCTTATTTAAAAACCGCATACGAAAAAATCGTTGAGATTACTAAAGCAGGCGGTACCGTTCTTTTTGTCGGAACAAAAAAACAGAGCGTTTCAATAATAACTGAAGAAGCTCAAAGATGCGGTATGCCGTATGTCACAGAAAGATGGCTCGGCGGTATGCTGACCAATTTTTCTACTATTAAATATTCTATAATAAGATTAAATGAGCTTGAAGCCTTAAAAAATTCTGAAGAATTTTCAAAATTTACAAAGAAAGAAATGGGAAGGATGGATAGAGATATAGAAAAACTTCAAAAAGTTCTTAACGGAATCAGGCATATGAATAAAGTGCCGGACGGACTTTTTATCGTGGACACCAACCGTGAAGAGATAGCGGTAAAGGAAGCAAATAGACTTAATATTCCGATAGTCGGCATGGTTGATACAAATGCCGACCCGACTCCTGTTGACTATATTATTCCCGGAAATGACGATGCGATAAGATCTATAAAATTAATATCTGGTATTATAGCTGATGCCGTCATAGAAGGAAAATCGATGTACGAAGCAAAACTTAACAGAACAAAAAATTCAGAAGCTCCTATTGCCGATATTAACGAACAAACCTTTACAGGGGCAGGCAATAATGCAAATGAAGACATTGACGTTAGCAATAACAATAAAGAAGATATAAGAGAAGTTGCAAAAGAAGCTGCAGAAATTGCTGAAAATATTTAATATAGCAGCTAATTTTATGCCGGTAAAGTAAAATTACCGAAGATTATATAAAGATTGTATGAAGATTGTATAAAACATTATCTTTCAAAACGGAGGAAAATATAATTGGAAAAGTCGCCCAATGTTGACGCAGGACTTGTAAAAAATTTACGCTCCATGACCGGAGCGGGTTTTGTAGATTGCAAAAATGCTCTTGTAGAATCAAACGGAGATATTGACAAGGCAGTTGAAGCGTTGAGAAAAAAAGGGCTTGCAAGGGCCCAAAAAAAAGCATCCAGAGAAACCAAGGAGGGATTGGTTTTTTCATATATACATGCAGGCGGACGCATAGGCGTTCTCGTAGAAATAAATTGCGAAACAGATTTTGTAGCAAGAACGGATGAATTTCACGAACTTGCTAAGAATATTTCAATGCATATAGCAGCTGCAAATCCCTTGTTTTTAAAAAGAGAGAACGTTTCTGCGGAGATTATTGCAAAAGAACGCGAGATATATAAAGACCAGCTGAATACAGTGGATAAACCGCAAGCAGTTAAGGAAAAAATAGTAGATGGAAAATTAGATAAATATTTTCAGGAGGTATGTTTGTATGAACAGCCGTTTATAAAAGAACCTTCTAAAAACATTTCTTCTTTAGTAGATGAAAATGTAGCAAAGCTTGGAGAAAATATAATAGTTAAAAGATTTGCAAGATTTCAACTAGGGGAATAAAATAAACAGGTGAAAAAATAAATGAGCAATGAACTGCCATATCATCGTATTTTACTAAAGGTCAGCGGAGAAGCGCTTGCCGGAGGCAACGGCTGCGGCATAGACCCAAAGGTAATTTTTTTTGTTTCGCAAGAAATAAAATCTGTTGTCGACCTTGGTATAGAACTTGCCGTAGTCATAGGCGGAGGTAATATATTCAGGGGATTCAGCCAGTCATCTGAAGGGTTGGGGATAGAGAGGTCTTCAGCCGATTATATGGGTATGCTTGCAACCGTTATTAACGCACTTGCGCTGCAGGCAGGATTAGAGGATATAGGCGTTATATCAAGGGTTCAGTCCGCAATAACAATGCAGCAGGTTGCAGAACCGTATATAAGGCGAAGAGCCATAAGACATCTTGAGAAAAAAAGGGTCGTTATTTTTGGCGCGGGAACCGGCAATCCTTATTTTACGACTGATACGGCCGCATCTCTAAGGGCAATGGAAATACACGCAGATGTTATATTAAAGGCTACAAGAATTGACGGAGTTTACGATATGGATCCGCTGCTTCATAAAAATGCTCTTAAGTTTTCAAAATTATCGTACATAGATGTTTTAAACAAAAATTTGAGAGTTATGGATTCAACTTCGATTTCAATGTGTATGGATAACAATCTGCCGATTATCGTATTTAATTTATTAACTGCGGGCAATTTGCTGAATGTCGTAAAGGGCAATGAATCTATAGGGACAATTATTGCTAAAAATTTAAATAATTAAATAGTGAAGCAATTTGAGACAGAAGAAACAATTAACACTTAAGACGTTTATATTAAATTTTGATAAAAGAAGCAATCAATACTTCAGATATTTATTTTTTATTTAAAGGAATGATTCTATGGACGAAAATGAATTAATTTCGGTACTTACAAAAGATATGATTAAGGCTGTAGAAGCTTATAAGAATGAGCTTTCCAGAATTAGAACCGGCAGAGCATCGGCTGCATTAGTAGACAACGTTAAAGTTGAGTATTTTGGAGCGCTGTCCCCGTTAATCCGGCTAGCAACCGTTTCTATTCCGGAAAGCAGAACTATCATGATCAATCCATATGATATAAGTTCGCTTGCAAGTATAGAGAAGGCTATACAAAAACACGATCCATCGTTAAATCCTTCAAATAACGGTAAAAGCATTACAATACTTATTCCGCAGCTTACCGAAGAAAGAAGAAAAGATATTAATAAGCAAATCAGCAAGATGTTAGAATCTATGAAACAGGAGCTGCGCAACATTAGACGCTCTGCCAACGATAAAATAAAATCTGCCGAAAAAGAAAAAGCGATAGAAGAAGATAAATCATTTAAACTGCAGAAAAAAGTTCAGGAGATAACAGATTCTTATATAGAAGAAATAACAAAAATTACAAAAGCTAAAGAAAAAGACATTATGGAAATTTAATGAAAGAAAAAATTATATTTGATAATTTACCGCGTCACATTGCAATTATAATGGACGGCAACGGAAGATGGGCTGAAAAAAGAAATTTAGACAGGATAGAAGGGCATATAAAAGGAATTGACTCATTAAGAAATATACTGAAATCCTCATTAGAATTCAGGATTAAGTATCTTACGGTTTTTGCATTTTCATCCGAAAATTGGCAGAGACCAAAAAAAGAAGTAGATTCTTTAATGCACCTTCTAGAGCAGTATATTTCAACTGAACTTCCTATGCTCATTAAAAATAAAATAAATTTTAACATTATAGGGAATATTGAAAAAATTCCATATTCGGCTAAAAAAAATATTTTAGACGCTATAGATAAAACATCCGGTTATAGCGATATTTTTCTAGCATTGGCTCTGAGCTATGGCGCGCGTGAAGAAATAATAAATTCTGCCGCTAAATTAGCGTTAGATTTCAAAAAAGGCAAACTCAAAAACTTAGATTCAATAAATGATGATATTTTTTCTTCTTATCTTTATACTAAAAATATTCCCGACCCTGATTTATTAATCAGAACAGGAGGAGAAGAAAGGATATCTAATTTTTTACTTTTTCAGATAGCATATACCGAATTATATTTTACCAAAACGATGTGGCCTGATTTTGGCAGAAAAAATCTAATATCCGCTCTTAAAAATTACGAAAAAAGGGTTAGAAGATTTGGGAAAATTAAAGTTTGATTTTAAAAGGTTTATCGCCGGCATAGCATTCGGTATTTTAATTATTCTATCTATTTTTTTGCTTAACAGTGCAGAATTTTTTTTTATTTGCGCAGTATTAATTTCAATTTCTTCGTATGAACTTTTTTTAATTCAGGATTTAAATAAACCGGATTTTTTCATCATTCCTGCCTTATTATCTATTGTTATAGCCTATTCAAATATTTTTTTGCCGGCAAGTTTATTTATTCCCGTTTTTTTTGCGTCATCTTTTTTATTGCTGCTGAAAAATGTTTTATTCTTTAATTCAGAAAACGGACGAAGTATTTATTTAGATATATTTTCTATTGTCTATGCAGGCTTTTTTTTGTCATTTATCGTGAAAATATTTAATTTAACTGAAGGCAGACTGCTGCTGCTGCTTTTGTTTGTTATAATATGGGCTTCTGATATATTTGCGTATTATGGCGGCAGGCATTTCGGAAAACATCTTTTATATCCGTCTTTAAGTCCAAAGAAAACGGTCGAAGGCGCTATATGCGGTTTTACCGGAGCTATCGGCGCAGCAATTATTTTTAAAATTTTAGCAGGTAATAATTTTGAACAGGCAAATATTTTACTATATATTTTAATTGCCGGAGTAGCTGCCATTGTCGGAATGTTCGGCGATTTAACCGAGTCTCTTATTAAAAGAATTGCCGGTAAAAAAGATTCAGGACGTATTATCCCGGGTCACGGCGGTATACTTGACAGAATAGACAGTTTAATTCTAGCAGCGCCTGTTTTTTATTATATGGTTTTTTATCTGACTTTAGCTGCTAATCGATAGCAGGAAATAAAACAATTAAACAACAATAATTAAAATAAAATGGAATTAAATGGTGTCAGTCCCTAATTTAAAAAAAATATTTATAGCAGGTTCAACAGGTTCAATAGGCAGGGCAGCCGTGGAAGTAGCTTTATCATATCCTGATAAGATTAAGGTAAATGCAATTTCTGCAGGTCATTATTCGGAAATTTTATTAAAACAGGCTATAAAGCTAACGCCTGAATATTGTTTTATTCCCGATAAAAATGAGGCATTAAACGCAAGAATACATTTTAAAAAAAATTCCGTAAATGCCGCCGTATTTTATGAAGATAAAGACTTAAAGGAAATAATCGAATCTGACGGCATAGATATCGTCCTTAATTCTATAAGCGGTTCTTCGGGACTTTTAGCTTCGTATTATACTATACTTGCAGGAAAGGATATAGCTCTTGCAAATAAAGAATCTTTGGTTACCGCCGGCGATATTCTCATAAAACTTTCAAAAAAAACAAATTCAAAGATAATTCCGGTAGATTCGGAACATTCCGCTATTTTTCAATGTTTAAGCTGCGGTCTTAAAAAAGATTTAAAGAAGCTTATTCTAACCGCTTCAGGCGGTCCTTTTCTAAATATTGAATACGAAAAATTAAGCAGCGTTACAAAAGAAATGGCTTTAAATCATCCTAAATGGAAAATGGGAGAAAAAATCACCATTGATTCATCTACTTTGGCAAATAAAGGATTGGAAATAATAGAAGCGCATTATTTATTCGGCGTTGAGGAAAATGCCATAGATGTTGTTGTTCATCCGCAAGCGGTTATTCATTCTATGGTTGAATTTCATGACGGAACAATACTTGCCCAGCTTGCTGATGCGGATATGAAAGGACCCATAGGTTATGCATTGTCTTATCCTGAGAGATTAAACGGCTTAATGAATTCCATTAATATTACTAAAATAGGCAGCCTGCAATTTTTTGAACCGGATTTGCAAAAATTTCCTTTCATTCTGCTTGCAAGAAATGCATTAAAAATAAAAAAAAGTATGCCGTGTGTTTTCAGCGAAGCCAATGAATTTTTTGTCAAAAAATTTCTTGAAGGAAATATTAATTTTACGGAAATTGCCGAGAAAGTAAAAGAGGTCATGGAAAGACATACTCCTTTTGAAATAGATAATATCGGTGATGTGCTGGAAGCAAAAAGGGTAGCAAATGAACTCGCAAAAGAATTAATATAATTCGCATAACTTAACCTTAGGAGTTATGGAGCGTTACGGTAACAGGCGTAATCAGACAAATAAATGCGTCTATCTAATTCTTTATTAATATTAATCTACGAAAAAATGGTGTCTGTCCATAATTCTAATTAATTAAAGTTCTTTAAACTCCAAATCTATCAAATTGGTGATGAGCAGTGTTGCTTCCTTATATTTTATTTCCAGAGGAGCATCTATTATGACGAGGTCTATTATTTTTATAATAATATCTTTTAAATAAGCGTTAGCTTTTTGTTTAACTATAAAATTAGATATACTGCTTACTTTATTATTATTTTGCGATTGGACGGGTTCTGATTTTCCGGTTTCTTCATAAAGCGAAATGATGTCTAAAAATACCGACCTTAAAGTATATATCAAAAAAGGGTCTATTTCTAAATTTATAATAATTTCAGGCAAAAGTAATATTAAGTTTTCTTCTGAAAGACCTGTTTGTAATATTTCTTTTATTTTATTTAGTTCCATAGTATAAATTATAATTAATTATTATATTAAAAACAAAAACAGAAAAAAACAGATAATAATTTTTTAAATTTACCTTAGCCATTATATATAATATAATATAATAAAAATGGAGGATTATAAATGATTATTAACAGTTATTTAAATAAAATTCCAAGTATTCACGATTCTGTTTATCTTTGCGACAATATAACAATAGTAGGCGATGTTGAAATCAAAAGAGATTCAAGTGTTTGGTACGGTTCGGTTATAAGAGGGGACGTAAATTATATAAAAATAGGCGAAAGAACAAATATTCAGGATAACAGCGTTCTGCATGTCCAGCATGATACCGGACCTCTAATTATAGGAAATAACGTTACCGTAGGTCATAGCGTCAACCTGCACGGGTGTTCTATAGGAGATAATTGTTTAATAGGAATCGGAGCAATAGTCTTAACCGGAGCAGTAATAGGCAATAATTGCATAATAGCGGCCGGCACAGTTATCAAAGAGGGTTTTGTTGTTCCGGAAGGCAGTCTTGTCGCGGGAGTTCCCGGTATCGTAAAAAAAAGTCTCACGCAAAAAGATATAGAATCAATAAGTTCATCAGCTCAAAATTACATAAACTATGTTAAAAATTATAGGAACGAAAGCAAAAATATTTAACCTAACTTCGCCGCTATTAACGGCAACAGCTTGATATTACGGTGTTTATTATAGGATATATATAATGTTTGCTGCAATAGACATTGGAACCAACACAGTAAGATGCATTATCGCAGAATCAAAAAAAGACGTTTTGAGACCTCTGTTTGTCGATATGAAAATCGTCAGACTCGGAGAAAATTTTAAAAAGACCGGAATTATTAATCAATCTGCTATCGACAGAGCGATGAAAGTATTGGCGTATTACTCTGACACCATCCGGCGCTATAATATAAATCCCGAAGATGTTATTGCAACAGGCACAAGTGTTATGAGAGATGCCCCGAATGGAAAAGCCGTAGCATCTAAAATATATGACGAGTTTCATATTAAAGTCAATATAATAGACGGTGAGAAAGAAGCCGAAATTACGTTATCCGGCATAGAGAATTGTTTTGACGGATTGAAGAATTTTTACGCTATTGACATAGGCGGCGGTTCTACCGAGTATATTTGCTGCAAAGACGGTCTGCCGTTATGGAAAAAAAGTATTAACATCGGAGCTATCCATCTTACAGAAGAATTTTTAAAATCTGACCCGCCTGAATTAAGTGAAATATTAAATATGGAAGCATATATAGAAAATAGTATAAATATTTTGAAAAACGATTTATTAACTTCCGGATATAATTTTCAGCAGTCTCTGAGCCTGTTAGGCACTGCGGGCACGATAACGACTATTGCTATGGTGGATATGCAGCTTGAAGATTATTCCAGAGAAAAAATCCACGGCTATAAAATAAACAGAGAAAATATTAAAAATATATATAAAATTTTTTGCAGTTCCGATAATAAAGAAAGATATAATATAATAGGTATTGAGCATGGAAGGGAAGATTTGGTAATTGCAGGCACCGCAATTTGTCTGAAAAGTATGGATTTTTTTAACGCTTCGCACATAACGGATTCTGAATGCAGTCTGCTTGAAGGACTTATCACTTATGACAAATCTATAGCGGATATCTAAAGTATAAAAAGATAACATATATAATAAGTAAAATAAATATAATATAATTTAAAGCAACTAAATTTAATCATAAAAATTAAGAGGGAATCATATGAAAAATATCATTAAAGAAGCATTAAGTTTTGATGACGTTTTAATTGTGCCTGATTATTCCGATATTTTGCCTAAAGATGTGGATATTAAAACAAAATTTTCCAGAAATATAAATTTAAGCATACCGTTTGTAAGCGCTGCGATGGACACGGTAACAGAATCAAGGACTGCAATAGCTATCGCCAGAGAAGGCGGCATAGGCGTTATTCATAAAAATATGAGTATTGAAGAACAAAAAACCGAAGTGGATAAAGTTAAGAAATCTGAAAGCGGTATGATAACAAATCCTGTTACCGTTTTTGCCGAGCAGACGGTTTCTTATGCACTGGATTTAATGAAAAAATATATGATTTCAGGTTTGCCGGTAGTAATGGACAAAAAACTTGTCGGGATTTTGACTAATAGGGATTTAAGATTTGTAGAAAATGTAAACGAAAAGATAGAAAATATTATGACTAAAGAAAATCTTATAACGGTACCGGTCGGCACTACGCTGGAAGAAGCTAAAAAGATACTGCACGAGCGAAAAATAGAAAAACTTCTTGTAGTTGATAGAAATTATAATTTGAAAGGTCTAATAACTATTAAAGACATAGAGAAAATTAAGAAATACCCAAGCGCCTGCAAAGATTCGCTTGGAAGACTGAGAGCCGCTGCCGCGGTAGGAACTTCAAAAGAAACGGAAAAAAGGGTTGCCGCTCTGCTTGAAGCCGAAGCCGATGCAATAGTTATAGATACTGCTCACGGCTATTCCAAAGGTGTTATAGATATGATAAAATACATAAAAAAGAATTTTAATTGTGAATTAATCGCAGGCAATATTGCTACTTACGATGCTGCTGAAGCACTTGCGAAAGCCGGAATAGATGCAATAAAAGTAGGAATCGGACCGGGTTCTATATGCACTACCAGAATTATTGCAGGCGTCGGCGTTCCTCAGCTGTCGGCGGTCATGGAATGTTCTTTAATTTATGAAAAATATGGTATTCCCGTCATATCTGACGGCGGTATTAAGTTCTCAGGAGATATTTGCAAAGCTCTGGCGGCCGGTGCAAATTCTGTTATGATGGGTAATCTTTTTGCCGGAACAGAAGAAAGCCCCGGAGAAACCATAATTTATCAGGGCAGAAGTTATAAAGTCTATAGAGGGATGGGTTCGTTAGGCGCTATGGTTAACGGCTCTAAGGACAGATATTTTCAGTCTCACCATAACGAAGAATCTAAGTTCGTCCCTGAAGGAATTGAAGGGAGAGTTCCCTATAAAGGTAATTTATCGGAAACTATACATCAATTAATCGGAGGATTAAGAGCAGGCATGGGATATTCAGGCGTACATTCAATAGAAGAAATGAGAACAAAAACGAAATTTATGAAAATTACCTCTTCCGGACTGAGAGAAAGCCATGTGCATGATGTTATAATTACTAAAGAAGCGCCAAATTACAGACTTGATTGATTGCAGCTTGTATAATATCCTATAAATAAAATAAATTATATCTTATAAAATAAATTATAATAAAACATGAAGGTAAATTCGTCAAAAGTATTAATAATAGATTTTGGTTCGCAATATACGCAGCTTATAGCGAGAAAAGTCAGAGAAAGCGGTATTTATTGCGAAATATATCCTTTTTCAAGCCGGATAGAAAAAATAAAAGATTTTAATCCGGCGGCTATCATTCTTTCCGGCGGTCCGTCTTCTGTTTATGATAAAGGCGCGCCTCTAATATCAAATGAAATATTTAAAATAGATGTGCCTTTTCTCGGTATATGCTACGGCATGCAGCTTATCGCCTATTTATTATCCGGTGAAGTAAAACCAGCAAAAAACAGAGAATACGGTTATTCAAAACTGGAAATTACAAAAAAAAGCAAATTATTTGCCGGATGCGGCGATAATGACCCGGTATGGATGAGCCATGGCGATATAATAGTTTCGCCTCCGAATGATTTTATTATTACCTCAAAAACTGAAAACGGCAATATAGCTTCTTTCGAAAATAAAGAAAAAAAAATATACGGTCTTCAATTTCATCCTGAAGTTGCGCATACAATATGCGGACATAAAATATTAAATAATTTTTTATTTGATATTGCAGAAGTTAAAAAAAATTGGAAGTTATCAGATTTCATTGAAGACAAGATTAAAGAGATTAAAACGGAAATATCTTCCGATAATAACGGTAATAATGCCATATGCGCATTATCCGGCGGCGTAGATTCCACCGTAGCGGCAGTATTAGTAAGCAGGGCAATAGGCGATAAACTTGTCTGCATTTTTGTAGATAACGGTCTTTTAAGGGAAAATGAAGCAAGGGATGTTTTTAAATTTTACAAGGAAAATTTATCTTTAAATGTAAAATTGGTAAAAGCAGAAAAAATATTTTTAAGCGCTTTAAAAGGCATCAGCGACCCTGAGAAAAAAAGAAAAATCATAGGAAAATTATTTATTAATATTTTTGAAAAGGAAGCCGATAAGATAAAAAACGCAAAATTTTTAGTTCAGGGGACCCTTTATCCTGACGTCATAGAATCCGTCCCTGTTTATGGTTCTTCAAGCATAATTAAAAGTCATCATAATGTCGGCGGGCTTCCCAAAAAATTTAATTTTAAGCTGATAGAACCGCTGAGAGAATTATTTAAAGACGAAGTCCGTTTAATAGGCAAAAAACTAAATATTCCCGATGCGATAACGGAAAGGCAGCCTTTTCCAGGACCCGGACTTGCAATAAGGGTTATCGGCGAAGTTACGGGGAATAGTTTGAAAATGTTGAGAAAAGCCGATACAATAGTAGCCGAAGAGATTAAAAAAAATAACCTTTATAATAAAATATGGCAGTCTTTTCCGGTAATTATTCCGGTTAAAACAGTCGGCGTTATGGGCGATAAAAGGAGTTACGAATCTTTAATCGCTATAAGGGCAGTAACATCTTTGGACGGAATGACCGCAGATTTTGCAAAGTTAGACTATGAAATATTAAGGCAAATATCTTCAAGAATCATATCCGAAGTTAAAGGTGTTAACAGGGTTGTTTACGATATATCATCAAAACCGCCTTCTACTATAGAGTGGGAGTAAAAAGATTAATTCATAACCAATATAAACGAAAATAAAAATAAAAAACATGGATACCGCCGTAATTAATAAAACTAATATAGAAAGTTCTGCTGCCGTAAACGTTACCGATGCTGCAAATAAAGCGGCAGCGGCTCTAAAATTTGCGCACCTTCATCTTCATTCGCAATACAGCCTGCTTGACGGCGCAAATAAAATAGATGATATAATAAATAAATCTATAGAATTTAATATGCCTTCCGTTGCCATTACCGACCACGGCAATTTATTCGGAGCGCTGGAGTTTTATGAAAAAGCCGTAAAAAAAGGAGTGAAACCTATCATAGGGTGCGAGGTGTATGTTGCTCCCGGTTCAAGGTTTGCTAAAAATCAGAACGAGAAGCATTCTTATCATCTGATTCTTCTTGCCATGAACGACGAAGGATATAAAAACTTATGCAAACTTGTATCAAAAGCCTATTTAGAAGGGTTTTACTATAAACCGCGCATAGACAAGGAAATTTTGCAGGAATACAATAAAGGGCTCTTTGCGTTAAGCGCCTGCCTTAAAGGCGAAATTCCGCAAAAAATTTTATCCGGAAATGTTGAAGAAACCGTTAAAAGCGTTCAATTTTTTTCTAAAGTTTTTAATAACGACCGGTTTTATCTGGAGGTTCAGGAAAATGGAATTAAAGAACAAAATATTATAAATAAAGTACTGCTTGAATTAGGACAGAAATATTCTATACCCGTGGTTGCTACAAACGATTGCCATTATTTATTAAAAGAAGATTATGAGGCTCACGATATTTTATTATGCATACAGACCGGTAAAAAAGTAGATGATAAAGATAGGATGAGATTTACGACCAAAGACCTTTATTTCAAGTCTGCGCCTGAAATGTATGATGCATTTTCGAAGTATCCGGAGTCAGTTTTAACAAATTCTGCCGATTTGTCCGATAAAATTAATTTTAATTTCAAATTGGGCGAATTTCATTTTCCGGCTTATAAACCAAAGAAAACCGTCAATAACAGCGCAGACAGCGCAAATAATTCAATATCGGCTGTTAACGGCGATTATATTCCTGCTGCCGAAGATAGCGAAAATATGGAAGAATTGTTTGAACGCGACGCCAGAGAAGGATTTGAAGAAAGAATAAACAGCAAAGAGGTCTATAAACCGCGTATAGAAGAATATAGACAGAGATTTGAACGGGAAATAGACGTAATAAAAAAATCTAAGTTTGCCGGATATTTTTTAATAGTTTCCGATTTTATCAAATATTCAAAAGAACACGATATCCCAGTTGGACCGGGAAGGGGTTCTGCAGCCGGAAGTTTAGTCGCATATTGTTTAAAAATTACGGATATTGACCCTATAAAATACGACTTGCTGTTTGAAAGGTTTTTAAATCCGGAAAGAATAAGCATGCCTGATATAGACAGCGATTTTTGTATAAACGGAAGAGATGAGGTTATAAAATATGTTGCAGCAAAATATGGGGAAAGCAATGTTTCACAAATAATTACTTTCGGAACAATGCTTGCAAAAGGCGTCATCAGAGATACAGGACGCGCACTGAATATGCCGTACAGCGAAGTGGACAAAATTGCAAAACTGATACCTAATACGCTTAAGATAACCCTTGACGAAGCTATAAAAGAGGAGCCTAAGCTGAGGGAGATGATACAGAACGACGATAAAGT
>JAJYQS010000060.1 GCA_021794475.1 bacterium
AGCTTTATTTTTAATATATATATCATCAAATTTTTACATTAATTTAATTCAATTTTAACAAAACCTTCATAATAATGAAATATATTTTTGCTAAATTTATTATATACGCTATATATACACTATTGCATACAACATAAACTTATAACGTCAACTTAACTTAAAAGGACTGCAAAATGGAACTGAACGTTAAAGTATTAGAAAAAGCAGACAATTTAAAAAATAATTTAAATTTTAAAAATTTACATGATAATAAAAACAATAATATCAAAAAAGATTTAACCATATCCGAAAAAGATATAGGCGAATTATCAGAAAAAATAACAGGATTTGAAAATTTAACAGATAAAATAAATGCTATTAAATCCTTTAATGATGAAAAATTAAGGAGTTCTAAAATAATAGAAGCAGAAAGCGAAATTAAAAATTTATGCAATTCAGGTTTTATAATAAAAAATAATAATGATTTTCTGATAAAAACTTATGGCATAATAGACGAAAAAACTTTAGGCAGTATAAAAAATATGACACATTCAATTTCAGTTTCTGAAAATCCCATAGTAGAAATTCAGGGAATAAAATTTCATGAAATGACGAAATACGGCAGGGATATTGCAGTAAAAAATATTTTGATTTCACAAGATAAATTCAAAGAAATTAATATTAAAAAAAATACAGGGGGCTACAGTCTGAACGACGAATTTAAATTATCAGATTTTACTCTGAAAAATTATTTTGAATTAAAAGAAAACGGACTTAATATAAATATTAAAAAAACTGCGCCAGGAACTATAACGACAGACAATTGCAATAATCCCGACAATTTTAATGACGTTAAAAACAATAACATAGGCAGTCTGCAATTGCCGAACGCCTCTTTCTATGCAATTACCAATACTGTAAAACAGGACGTTTCTTCTCATGCAATTAGCAATACGATAAAACCGGACGTTTCTTCTCCCAATACAATTATTAATACGATAAAATATGAACTACTCGAAAAACCCAGCGTATACATTTGGAAAAATAAATCCGACAATATTGAAAATATCATTTCTAAAACTCTTCCTGAATCAAGCAAACCTCTGCTTGGAGCACTTAACTATTACAAAAATTACCTTGACGGGTTCAAAAATATAAAAATTTCCATTGACAATAAAAAAATAATGGAAATAGAATCCCATTTTAACTGGGACAAAGTAAGAGAATATATTAAAAAAAGAGACTATGAATATGCAAAATCAATTTATTCTCAAGCAAATATTTCCGGCAATCAACATATAAATATGAGTTTAGATATAAACATAAATAAAAAACAGACTCCCGTACAGATTCATCATATAAATCAGCTGCAAGACGGCGGCGCAGACAATATTGCAAACTATGTTGCGCTTAACGAAGTTCACCACAAGCAAATTGACTCATGCGATATTTTTATAGATAAAAATTTATCTCATTACAAAGAGTTTAATTTCGAAAAAAATATAGAATCAAATAATGCAGACTTCAAGCAAAATATGACAAACGAAAATGAAATGAAAAATTTGCTTGATACTATCGGCGGACTTTCTACATCGGAAAAGATTTTACTGAATGAGATTAAAACAACGGTAGAATCAAACTCTTCTTGCAGGCTAACAATGGCAATAAATAATGAAAGCGCATTAAAGCTAAAATTTACCGATTATAAAACCGATGAAGACCTGAGAATATATTCATTAAAAAATTTATCTGAAAAAGAAAAACTAATCGCATTTGCAGGTCTAAACAATTTTATAAAGGAACTGACAACCTATAATAAAATTATATAATATTACCGGAGAAAACAAATGAATTATTATTATGAATTAAATAAATTAGTGAGATTTTATGAAGGTATTAAGGCATTTCAGAAGAATGCCGAAAAATTTTTGTCTAAAAGCAATATTTTTGATAATTCCGTTCACTATAATGGATACAATGACTGCGGCGATAATAAAAATGACGACGCAAATATAGAGCTGAGATTAAATTTATTAAAATCCTATTATATAAACGGAAATTTTGCGGCAATAAAAGCGCATATGGATAATTTCGAAAAAACCTGCAATATTAAAGAGTTCGTTAAAAAATTTAAATTAAGCAATAATACGCATATGCTAGATATATTTTTAAAAAAAATAATTGCTCAATATTATAATGTCATTATAATCGGCAACGAATATCTTAGCGCTTATGATAAATCTGCAATAACAAAACAAATTCTTATATATTTGGAAATATTTAATACTGTCAACTCGCTAAAAAATATAATAAATACAACAATAAATGAAAAAGAAATTAATAATAAAGATATAGCAAATATAACAACAGACGGAAAGGAAATTAATATTAATAATGATGAAATTAAATATAACAACTGCCGTGAACCGGATTATTTAACCTATACATACAAATACAATTATACGCCGCTTTTTTTTGATTTATGCAAATATTTATATGAATTTAAAGAGTATGAAAAACTTACTTTCTTTTACAATATGCTCAATTTCAGTAAAAAAATATATAATAATTTTAAAAACTCTTACGCTGAGGAAACATACGGCGCTGCTCCTGAGAAATCCAGTGACAGACAGACCCCCTCAATCTCCTCATCTTTCTCGACTTCTTCAACCTCTTCAACTTTTACAACTTCTACAACTTTTGAAGAATTTGATAAGATTAATTATAAAATCAATGAAAATTTTGATAAAATTAGCGTAGAAGAAAATAATGCAGCCTATAATAATATTAATTCAAAATTTTTTGATATTTTAAATATGTGGGAATCAAGAACTAAAAATTATTACACTAAAGATGAGATTTTCTTCAGCACTGCCATGTTTATAACAAACGAATATTTGCCGGTTTATTATAACGCTGATTATTTAAATGAAAATATATATATAGACGATAATATTGCAAGCGTGATTAAAGCCAATTATTCTAACGCGCTTAAATTATTTAAAAAAGCTATTGCGCTTAATAGCTATAATCCCGATTATTATTATAACTACGCAGAATGTCTTAAAAAATCCGAAAGAGCAAAAGATGCCGAAATTTTTTTCAAAAAAGCCTTTGAATCTGCTTTATAGTTTTTTTTAATGAAAATAAATTTAAATAAATGAAATTGAATTTAAGCAAATGAAAATGATATAATGGTACACAGCAAGTATTAAGTACTAATTGTCTAAATCATATATCATTATAATTCAATAAATTTATAAAATAAAATAACATTAAAAATAGGATATATTAATTATGAATTCCGGTTTTCCTTATATAAGACCAAGAAGATTAAGAACTTCACAAAATTTATTAAAATTAGTGAGCGAAAATTCACTTGACCCGTCAAAATTAATCATGCCTTATTTTGTTATGCACGGCTCAGGCAAAAAAGAACCGATAAATACAATGCCAGGACAATTCAGATATACGATAGACGAACTACTAAAAGAACTTAAAAACGTAATAGACCTGAAAATTGGCGGCATACTTATTTTCGGCGTTCCTGAACATAAAGATGAATTAGGCTCGGAAAGCTATTCCGATAACGGCATAGTTCAGCAAACTTTAAGAGCCGTAAAAGAAACTTATCCCGATTTAATCGTTATAACCGATGTCTGTCTATGCGATTATACATCGCATGGTCATTGCGGTATAGTGGATGCCGAAGGTTATGTTAAAAACGATGAAACGCTCGAATATCTCGCCAAAATCAGTGTATCATATGCAAAAGCAGGCGCCGATATAATTGCTCCTTCCGATATGATGGACGGCAGGGTTAAAAAAATCAGGGAGGCTTTAGATGATGAACGGCTTGTAAACATTCCTATAATGTCTTACTCTTCTAAGTATGCGTCAAGTTTTTACGAACCTTTTAGAGATGCAGCGTTTTGTACGCCAAAATTCGGCAACAGAAAAGCATATCAGATGAATCCTGCAAATTCAGATGAAGCAATTCTCGAAACAGAACTGGACCTTGATGAAGGAGCCGATATTATAATGGTAAAACCGGCATTAAGCTATCTTGATATAATATACAGGATAAAACAAACTTTCAAAAGACCGTTAGCCGCTTATAACGTGTCTGGAGAATATTCAATGATTAAAGCTGCCGCCCAAGCGGGATATTTAGACGAAGAAAGAGCGGCTATTGAAATGCTGACATCTATAAAACGTGCCGGAGCAGATATAATCATAACATACTATGCCTTATATGCGGCGGATATTATTGCAAAAATGTAAAAAATTGGAATACATTGAATAACAACAAACTATAGCATACATAAGACTTTGAGGCATAGCCTTATACTAAGTATACTAAGCAACTAATAAACGGTTAATCAAACTCTAAACTCTATGAAAAACTTATAAATTTTAATTCCGTCATCTCTTCTGCGGCGTATTTTACGCCCTCTCTTCCGAAACCTGATTCTTTGACGCCGCCATACGGCTGATGGTCGGCTCTCGTAGTGGGAATATCGTTAATCAGCACGCCTCCGGCATCGATATGTTTTATGCAGTACATCGCATTTTTCATATTATTTGTATAAACACCCGCCTGCAGACCATATATTGAGTCATTAACATAATCAACGGCTTCTTTTATATCCTCAAAAGAGACAATGCTTACAATAGGCGCAAAAACTTCAAGACACGATATTTTCATTCTTTGGTGAACATTAGAAAAGATAGTGGGTTCTAAAACGCTGCCTGTAAAACTGCCGCCTGTTTCTATTTTTGCTCCGTCGGCAACCGCTTCTTTTATCCAAGAATAAACCCGCTCTTTTGATTCATCGCTGATTATCGGCCCTATATCGGTATCTTTATCTAACGGATCGCCTACTTTCAGTTTTTTTGTTTCTTCGACAAAATGTTTTATAAAAGATTGTTCTGCATCTTTATGAACATATATTCTTTGAAGCGATATACATACCTGACCAGAATTATAAAAAGAACCTATAACGGATTTTTTAGCCGCTTCAGCTATATCTGCATCTTTGTCTATAATTAAAGCAGAATTGCTTCCGAGTTCCATAGTATATTTTTTCAATCCGCCTTTTGCCATAATTTCTCTGCCTGCTTTAGGACTTCCGGTGAAGCTTACCATTCTTATTTTGTCGTTTGAAGTTATTGCCTCGCCAGTGTCTTTATCGCCGTATAGAAGACATATCGCTTTTTCCGGCAAACCGGATTCTAACAGTGCCTGAACTAAATAATACGCAACAACTGAACCGTTTACGGAAGGTTTAAAAACTATAGCGTTTCCAGCTGCAATAGCAGGAGCTATCTTGTGCGCCGGAAGATTTATCGGAAAATTAAAAGGCGTAATAGCCGCTATAACCCCGACTGGAACACGCATATAAAAAGCTATTTTGTTTTCATATCCTTTGATGGCATCCATAGGAACGGTTTCGCCGTGAAGCCGCTTTGCCTCTTCTGCCGCAAACTTAAAAACATTTGCAACTCTGTTGACTTCTACTAATGAATATTTATGCGCTTTTCCAACTTCAACCGTTATAAAATGCGCAATTTCTTTTGAATTTTTTTCTAAATTAAGCGCTGTTCTTTCAAGGATATCCGCTCTTTCAAATGCGTGAAGATTTTTTATCTGCTCAAAACCCTCTTCTACAGAATCGATAGCAAATTTTATATCATTCTTGTCAGGTTTGCTCAAGTATGCTTCTATTTCGCCGCTAAAAGGGTTAACGTCTTCATAGAAGTCGTCTTTGTCGATCCACTTGCCGTTAATAAATAATGGGTATTTTTTTATCATAATGGTTTTTAATTATATTTAATTATATTTAATTATATTTAATTGGCAATAAAACAATCTTATAAATGAATTTTTATAACAATCCTAATTAACTGTACCGGTGTGCTCTAATATATTTAGTTTATGATGTCAGTATGTTTAGTATGATGCCGACTAATGCTTTTATATTTTACTATGTTATTATATTACGAGATGTTTCTATTATACAATTTTGCAGGAAATTAATCAAATAAAAAACGCTGCAATTAAATTTAATCAAAAGGGGGGTAATGATAAAATTTAAATTAGTACAGCGTTTTTTAACAAGGGGATATTTTATAAAATATTACTATAAGTGATTATAACACATAAAAATAATTAGTAAAGAGTTTTTTTTATTAATTAATAAAAATTATTGTTCTAATAAATTAGAAATAGAAAAATATTTTTTAAAATTAACGGCAGACGCTACTGAACAGTTATGCGCACACACAAAGTTAATATTTGATTATAAATAGAAATAAAAAAAATAGGTGTCTGTTTCTAATTAAAAATATGATATAATTATGCTGAGTTAGTAAATAAATATAAATAAAAAAATAGGTGTCTGTTTCTAATTAAATCTATTAAATAATTAATCAATATACTTAATTTTAATGCGCCGATCCTAATCTATGAATAATTCAAAAAAAGCCGTTATCTTATTTAGCGGCGGTCTGGATTCATCAACAATTTTAAAAATTGCATTAGACGAAGGATACGAAGTTATCCCTGTTTCTTTTTTTTATAATCAGCGGCATAAAACTGAAATAGAGCATGCCAAGAAAATAGCAGAATATTTTAATATTAAAAATCACATTATAATAAACTTGGATTTCAGCAGCATTAAAGGTTCAGCCTTAGTGGATTTTGATATTAGCGTTCCAAAAAATCAAATTAAAATTGCTGCAGCGCCAGACCCTCATTATACAACCGACAATTCAGAAAGCTCTGAACTTGCTGCGCAAAAAGACAATACACCAAAAGCACAAAAAAACAATATACCGATAACTTATGTTCCTGCAAGAAATACAATATTTCTTTCGTATGCTATGGCGGTCGGCGAAGTCAACAATGCCGGAGATATTTTTATCGGCGTAAACTGGATTGATTATAGCGGTTATCCTGATTGCAGACCTGAATACATACAAACTTTTGAAAAAATGGCAAATATCGCAACAAAGATTTCAGTTACAGGGCAATTAACCTTTAAAATTCATACACCGCTTATAAATATGGGCAAAAAAGATATAATAAAAATGGCTCACGACATAAGCGTTCCTTTGGAAATGACCCACAGCTGCTATGACCCGATTGACGGTCTTGCCTGCGGTGTTTGCGATTCGTGCATATTGCGCAAGAACGGATTTATAGAAGCTGGTATTGAAGACTCGACGATATATGCTAAATTATTTTAATTTATTATTATTGTTATTATTATTTATTAAAGATTATTATTAAAGATACAGACCTTACAGCCGCTCTGTTTTTTAGCCCTATACATTGCGCTGTCCGCTTCATTTA
This sequence comes from bacterium, assembly GCA_021794475.1. GTDB lineage: Bacteria > SZUA-79 > SZUA-79 > Acidulodesulfobacterales > Acidulodesulfobacteraceae > Acididesulfobacter. The sequence continues at coordinate 7,337 of JAJYQS010000060.1, forward strand.
TGAGTTCCTCGCTCTTTTTCCCGTTTTTATATTCGCTTATGCCTATAGATAAATTAATTTTTTTATCTGCGCCGATATTATCCGCAACAGTATTGTTATCTGCGCAAACATCTTCTTTTAAAACAGTTTGCAATTTTTCATTTAATCCGTTATTAAAGAAATTCATTATTCTGTTTGCAACTATCGTAGAACGCATCGCATTAGTATTAGGCAAAATTGCGACAAACTCATCGCCCCCGTATCTGCATACTGTATCAATCTTTTTTCTAATAGAATTATTTAAAGCATAAGCCGTAAATCTTATTATCTCGTCTCCAATTTTATGACCGTATGTATCGTTAAAAATTTTGAAATTATCTATATCGATAAACATTAAAGCCAGGTCATAATCATATCTTGCGCACCTTGCCATTTCTTTTTCAAGTTCATCGTAAAAATATCTTGAATTATATAAACCTGATAAACTGTCTGTTTTTGCAAGTATGTTCAATTTTTGTTCAAATCTTATTTCTTTTGTTATATCTCTGAAAAGATAGACAATGCCTTTTATTTCTCCGCTGCTGTCATATATAGGAATCCGGTCGTTTTCAAAATAATGATTCTGCTCGTCTATTTCATATATATTAGTTACTTTATACCCTGAAGCAAGGTCTTTAATTTCAGTCGGAACTGTTAAATCATCGGAAAACAAATATTTAAAATATTGAATTTCTTTGATATTTTTATTAAGACAGCCATTTAAATTAATATTAAAATTAATCATAAAATAACTGTTGCAGAATATTACTTTATTTTCTTTATTAGTAATTACTACCGCTTCTTCCATGGAATTTAATATATCAGAAATTGCAATATCGTCAACGCCGTTAATTATATTATCTTTGATAAATGCAGGACTGTTTATTGACTGTATACGGTTAGAACCGCTAATTGCGCTGTCATTTTTGTTGTTTGCGCCATTATTTTTATCGCCTATCTTATTATTATCGTCACTATGGATATCTGAACTGCCGTCATACGCATCGACGGTTAAAATATTATTACGCACGGAATGTGCTTCTAAATTATGTGGTTCTAAACTGCAATCCGCCGAATCTATTAAATTTATAAACTCTCCGTCGCCCGCTGCCTGCATAATCAGCTCTCCTTAAATTAAGTGAACTACTCCCGCTTAAGAAGCCGGAGTACTCTTGCTTGGTTTTTGATAAATAAACAAGGTATTTAAAATTTGGTAAAACCTCGATAAACATGAATAAAATGCAATTATTTAATACATATAATTATAGTCTGCTTTTATCTCTCCTTTGAAAAGGAGAGGATTTCGCAGTTTGTTTCTGGCTGTGAAGCAATAAATAAATAAATCATATAGCTATATATCTTATATATATGATGTTATATGTATAATTTCTATTTATAATTAAACTTATTTATTTATATTATTTACAATTTTTGATTTTATAAAATTGCACTATATATGTCAATAAAAAATAATTAAAAAAAATAGTTGATTTTTTTTAAAAAATAATATAATATCTTGACACCTGAAATGAAAAAAGTTAATTTAAACTGTTAATTTATTAATATTATTAAAATTTCAACATCACGAATAAATATCATAAATAGAATATGTAATATTATTTTATGTATAATTATATATAATTAAGACATTGCAAGTAACTTGCAAGTAATTTGTTTTACAGATTATGCGGCGTGCTTGTATAATATTTTACAATAAAGTTTACACACGCTATATATCCGGAGAAATATGAATAAAAATAAAATGATGAATATCCCCCCCACCCCCCCCACACTTTATCTTCAATGATTTTATCCCTATGATATATAATTATATTTATATAATTATTATATTTATAGTCATGTATAATTATAAATATCGGCATCTCACTATGCACTTATTCATAAGATTCTTGCTTATAGACTCATTGTAAGCCGACCGCGGCGATTTGCTTTATTAACAGAAATTTTTCATTTCATAATTATTATTTATTATGATTTATAACTCTTTAATTGATTTTATTAACTAATTTTAAAACTAAATATTTATGAATATAGAAAATAACAAAAATATTTTTGAATCTATTTTTCAGGATAGCTCCGCAGTCATGATTTTAATTAAAGAAAATGGAAAAATCATCGACGTTAACGATGCCGCGGTAAAATTTTACGGATATTCCAAAGAAGAATTTAAAACGATGTATAATTATGATTTTAACACCGCTCCGAAAGATGCACTGATAAAATATACCAAACAGGCACATAATAGGGAAAGAAACTATTTTGAATTTATACATAAATTAAAAAACGGCGAACTCAGAAATGTAGAGGTAAACGCCTCTACATTAAATGTCGGCGGCAAAAATTATATTATTTCAATAATCCACGATATAACAGAAAAAAAGCGATCTGAAGAAAAACTCAGAGAATCTGAAATGCTTTTTAAATCGCTTTCCGTAAATCTCACATCCGGATTATTATTATACAATAGAAAAGAAATTATATTTGCAAATCCGAGGGCGCATGAAACATTCGGCTACAACAAAGGGGAACTCCTCGGACTAAACCCGTTTAATCTGATAAACAAAAAAGACCAGAACGAAATACATGCCGGATTTGACGAAGACATTAAAACCGCCGGCGCTACAAGCAGATATATACTGGAAGGATTGAAAAAAGACGGCAGTTCCATATGGCTGCTGTGGCAGACTGTTACTATAAAATTAAAAGAACAGAATACCAGACTTGCAACTTTTTGCGATATAACCGAAATGGTTAACATGAGAAATCAGATTGAAAGCGATAAAGAACTGTTTAAAACGCTCATTGAAAATATGCCTCTGCCTGTCGGCATATATAAAGACAAACTGCTGTTCGTGAATCCCG
>JAJYQS010000082.1 GCA_021794475.1 bacterium
CCGGTTCTGAACGCCTTAAAAAAATTATAAATAAAGATATAAAAAATGAAACAATTTTAGCCACAATAAAGAAAATAATAGAAAGCGGAATAATGAATATTAAGGCTTATTTTATGATTGGATTGCCCACGGAAGATATATCCGACATAAAAGAGACTGTTGCTTTAATAAAATTAATGAGAATTCAGTTTGTTGAATCATCGAGAAAAAATAAACGGATAGGAAAATTAACGATAGGTTTAAGTCCGTTTGTTCCAAAAGCATGGACGCCGCTCCAATGGGAAAATTTTGAAAATGAAAAAATACTGTCCAAGAAGATAAATTTCATCTATAAAGAATTGAATAATTTGCCGAATATCAGTTTGAATATAAATTCCGTTAAAAGTGCTTTTACCGAAGCTTTTTTTGCAAGGGGCTCAAGACTCTCACTGAATATCTTAATTAATTCGTTTAATAATAATTTGACTATAAAAAAAGCTATTATTGCTTCAGGATATAAAATAGAAGATTTTATGAGAAAATATTCAACTGAAGAGATACTGCCGTGGGATATTTTGGACCAGGGGATAACAAAAAAATATTTAAAAGAGGAATACGGCAGAGCAATGGAATACAAAACAACACCCGGATGTTTTGAAGGCTGCAAAAGATGCGGAATATGTTAGCGTAATTTTTCTATTTCGGTTGTGACCATTCAAAATTTTGTGTCCAAGTCTTTTGAATGCTTTAGCAGACCATCCTATATAATTAAATTATATTAAATTATAATTTATAATCATCAAATTAATTTTCCGCCTAATTGCTCGACGAATGCATTTTCTTCATTCAAAACCATTTTATAATCCGCCATCAGTTTTTTTGCATCTTCGGTTAAAATAGAGCCGCCGCCATTTTTGCCTCCTATTTTTTTATTGACTAATTGATAGCCGAATCTTTCCTCCATAAGGTTAATGTAGCTCCATGCTTTTTTATATGAAAAGCCAAGGTCTTTAGCGGCTTTATTGATAGACCCGGTAGATTCTATTTTTTGCAATAAAAGCAGCCTGCCCGCTCCAAAAACCGGCTCGCCGTTTTTTTCAAACCATATTTTTGTCTTAATATCAAATGGCGGTTTGGCATCGTTATTCATCATGACTCCGTTAAAATAAATTTCCATTTATTTTATTTATTGATGATAAAAATAAAATTAAAAAATAATCCGATATATCCCGTTAAAATAAATTTCCATTTATTTTATTTATTGAGCATAATTGTTTGGCAGGAATAAATGTTCTTTTTATTTACGCTGATTTCAAAGTTTCAATCTTTTCCGTCACAAGTTCAGCCAACCTTTCGTCAATTCCAAGATATTCTCCGTATTTAATATTTATATCCGGATATTTAATAGAAAATTCTTTTATAATATCAGGAATATCGCGGGATACATGATTTCCTGAGTATAAAAAATAAGGCATCACATAAATTTTTTTTGAATGATTGTCGTTAATACATTTTTCTATAACATCTTTAATATTAGGTTCAGCCAGTTCCAAAAATGCAAATTCTATTTTTTCTTCCGGAAATTTAGGCTGAATTATTTTTGTCATAGTTTTCAGTATCTCGTTAGCTTCATTTCTTCTAGAACCGTGACCTAATAATATTATGCTTTCCTTATTCATATTTTTTAATTTATTTAAGTAAGTTAAATATGGTAAAATCGTAAACAGTATAATTTTATCATAATTTAATAATAAAAAAATATAAAAATTTAATTTTATTCTTAAGAAACGATGCTGCTAATATTATAATATTAAAGGAGATACTGCTATAAAAGACGATACTGTTATTGCTAAAGACAACACCGCTATTAAAGTAGAAAGGATTGTTAAAAATTATAAAGACATCATTGCGGTGAACGATATATCTTTTGAAGTCAAAAAAGGCGAGTTTTTTGCCTTTTTAGGTCCTAACGGAGCCGGCAAGACGACAACTATAAAAATTCTTTGTACATTAATCAGACAAAGTTCAGGAAATGCTTTCATAAACGGATATGATAATATTAAAGAAAAGCAGAATGTAAGAAAATCTATTGGGCTTGTATTTCAAGACCCCACATTAGATAATGATTTGACCGTTTACGAAAATTTAATGTTTCATGCAGAACTATACGGTATGGGAAAAAATCTAGCAAAAGAAAGAATCGACTATTTGCTTAATTTTATAGAATTGTACAATTTTAAAAATAAGCTTATAAAATTTCTGTCCGGCGGTATGAAGCGGAGATTAGAAGTCGGCAGAGGACTTCTTCATTCGCCTGCCGTATTGTTTTTAGATGAACCGACCGTGGGGCTTGATATTCAAACAAGAATAAACATGTGGAATTTTATTGATAAATTAAGGGATAAAGAAAAAATTACAGTATTTTTAACTACCCATTATATAGAAGAAGCTGAGAATTGTGACCGCATTGCAATAATAAACGACGGTAAAATAGTAGCAATAGATTCTCCGTCAAATCTAAAAAATTTAATCAAGCATGAAGACGGAGGAATTCCCACGCTTTCAGATGTATTTATATATATGGTAGGTAAGGAAATAAGAAATGAAGCGGGAACATCTATAGACCGCATGAGAGAATTCAGCAAGATGATAAAAAAATAATTATTTTTTATTATTATTTTTATGTGTGTGATTTATTGAGCCGGTTAAAAATGATTTTATAATATTATAATAATACAATTGGTATAACGCAATATGATTAAAATAATATAATATTATTTATATATATGATAATCAATATATACAATTGAAATAACATTTTGCCCGATTTATAACGTATTAAGCATATATAGTATCTTTGACGATGATTCAAGCATCATCGTCCATCTAAGAGCATCCAAAGCAGTTTTTCCCCACGCAAAGCAGCCGTGATACTTTATTACGAATATTCCGTTATCTGTAAATAGAGCGCTTATTTTGAAATTAATATTTTTTTTATTATTTAATTTAATATCATCAATAAAACTTAACGGAAAAATATAAATAAGAGGAAAAAAATATGACGCTTCAAAATCTGCAGGTTTTAAAATTTTTAATTCCGGGTAAATTTCAAATAAATTAGGTATAATATCAATATTTAAATTTTTTGTATCTGCATTTTTTTTGAACAACGTTAACAAGACGTCTTTATTTTTATTAAAATCCTCAAAATTATATATATATTTATTTTCACTATGTCTGTAATTGTCGTTAATGCTCAGCGCTATTGCAGTTTCGGGATGGGCGTGAAGAATGTATGAATCAGGATAGCTCTGCGCAATAAATCTGTGTATGGCTATCTCAGAAGACGGGGAGCTTCCTTTCCAAATATCAGATGGATAATGGCCGTTATTTGCAGTATTGACTATTTCCAGAGGCGCGATAGTAAAATCATTAACTTCAAGGCTTATCAGGCTTGCACCTGTTTTTGTAATAAGAATCTCATTATTAAGAGAGTCGCAATAGCTTATATTACCGCTATGCGTATCTATAAGATTTTTGCTAAATGCTATGCTGCAGGCTTTCTGCATTTCTTTGATTCTTTTTAAATATGCATCTGATAAAAATTTCATTTTTAAAGACTTCATTTTATTTTTTTCATTATGTATTATGCTTATTAAATTTTATTGTGTTTACGATAAAATATTTGATATATTTATATGATATAATATAATATAATGTAATTGATAAAATAATCAATGTATTTTATAATATAATCATAAAATAATCGGTTTCATATAAACATTTTTAAATAATTATTCAGTTATTAAACAAATTTAAAGATTTAAATTAATATAATAACATATTGGGGGCGCAAAGGTTTCGACGGAGAGACCAAGACTTTTGGCTGCATGTCGAGGATGTCTTGTAGGCTCGTTAAATATTCAAGGCATAAATATAATCGCAGAAAACTACGATTACGCATTAGCCGCTTAATCCCGGTTAACGTTCTTGAGACTGAAACCTGTAGGTTTTAAGAACGACATTTACAGGTCAGGACGTTTAAATATCCTTTGTTTAAATGTCTTAAACTTTAGAGGACTGCTGAAAAAAGGTCTTGTTTATTCTTTGCTTTTTTAAGCGGGTGCTCAAAAGAATAAAATAAACATGTAGATGTCTGAGTTAAAGATCTTCGGACGCGGGTTCGATTCCCGCCGCCTCCACCAAGTAAATTTCAAGTGAATTCAGTGTTATTATGAGTTGTTTAATTATATTAATTACACATTAATTACGAAAGATATTCGAAAAATATTTATTTTTATTTTTGTTCTTATTGCCGTCATTATTTATTTATTACAATTTTTATCAAATAACCGGCAAGAAAATTTATGCCTCTTAGGCTGGAGTACTTTGCTATTGCAAATACAATGTTTAGGATAATTCCTGATTTTAAATTTTTATTTATAACCATATGAGTCAGTCTGCGAAAGCGATAAAAATAGTTTCAGATAATAGAAAAGCTTCATTTCTTTACGAGATTCTAGAGAAATATGAGGCAGGTATTGCATTGTACGGCCCTGAAATAAAGTCTGTAAAAACCGGTAAGGTAAATATTTCCGATGGGTATGTTATTATTAAAAATGAAGAGGCATTACTCCTTAATGTTCATATAAGCCCTTACACTCAGGCAAACAGAGAAAATAAAGACCCGTTGAGAACACGCTCGCTTTTACTGCATAAACATGAAATACTACGACTTTTAGGAAAAGTAAAAGAAAAAAATTTAACTATAATCCCGTTAAAAATGTATTTGACGCATGGAAAGGCGAAAATTGAAATCGGGCTCGCTAAAGGGAAAAAACTTTACGACAAAAGAGAGGATTTAAAAAAGAAAGACCAGACCAGGGAAATTGAAAGGGCGCTTAAAAGTCATCATCAAAAATCGTTAAATGTTTAATGAGCGCCATTCTAATTTTTCCATTATGCTTAATGCTGTTTAGTCAGTCTAGAACGCAGAATAACATTTTAATTAATAACTTAATTTAAATAAGTTGGGGAAGATAAATCTAACAAATGCCAAGAATTACTTTCAGGAGATATTATTGCATATGAAATTTTCATTAAAATCAAAAAAATCACAATACTTGTATAAATTTATTTTTTTATCATTTTTAATTTTTATTGTATTTATAAATCTTAATTTACCTGAAGCAAACGCATCATCTATTGTGAATGCGCCCGATTTTAGTTTAAAGGTGTTGAATAGAAATGCATCAGGATATAAAGTGTTTTCTCTCAAAAATTATAGAGGACATATTGTAATACTAAATTTCTGGGCAACATGGTGTCCTCCTTGCAGAGCAGAAGTGCCTATGCTTGTAAAGTTTTATAATTTGTATAAAAAAAAAGGGGTTGTCGTCGTAGGAATAAATGTTAATAAGAATGTAGGCGGAGTGTCTGCGTTTGCAAAATTGTACGGTGTATCTTATCCTGTAGTTTATGCAAATTCGGATATATTAAGCGAATATGGAGGCATTAATGAAATTCCTCAAACATTTTTTATTTCAAAAGACGGAAAAATAATGTTCCATTGGGTCGGACAGATATCCCATAGTGCTTTGTATGGTATAACTAATAAATTATTAAAAATGAATTAAAAAGATTTGAAAGTAATTAAAATAATTAAAATGAATTAAAAAAGAATTAAAAAAGAATTAAAAAAGAATTAGAAGAATCAAAATAAAAGAAGAGGTGAACGTTGATGGGCATTGAAGATATGATATCAGAATTAAAAGATTTAGCTAAAAACGTGGATGAAGCGACTCAAAAAATATCCGATTTTAAAAAACCCGTCAAAGAAAGTTCAGATACTATTCCTCTTGCTCAGGAAGGTATAAGCGACATTATAAAAGAGACGGAACAAGCTGCAAATAATATAATGAATTTGTTAGATGAAATTAACGACAATTCAGCCGTAATGGATAAGAGCCTTGCCGATTTAATTGAATTTAATCCGATTAAAAAAATTAAGGACAGTCTTGTAAATCTTAAAGAGCTTAATAAAAAAAATATTTCTATGATAATGGATGTCTTATCATTGCTTTCGTTCCAAGATTTGACGGGACAAAAATTATATAAAATTCAGAATACATTAAACGACACAAAAATTAAACTGTTGAAGGTGCTTGTTAATTCTGAGGTTAGTTCTAAAGGATTGCCGGATGAGAAAAAAAGAGAAATATACGGAAAACTTAATGATATAGTTTTAAACGATGACACAGTTGCGCAGAATGATGTAAATTCAATATTAAGCGAGTTGGGATTATAATAAAATAAGTTAAGTATTTTTAAGTATGCGAATTTACAATATCAAGTTGATTAAGATAGTTAGGGTTGTGATGATAAGCAGGTAAATCCTGTTAAAATATTTTTAAGTATTATAAATATTGTTAAATATTTTCTTGCAATTTAAATAAAAGTTTTATATAATTTATTCTCTTGTTTGTTGTTTTATGTCCCTATCGTCTAGACGGCCCAGGACATCGCCCTTTCACGGCGGCAACGCGGGTTCGAATCCCGCTGGGGACGCCATAAAACATTTTGTAGTTATTTTTGCAAACAAAAACAAATAGTAAAGTAAAAAAGATAACGCAGAGAAAAAATATCATAAAACATTTGCAATTTTTTCACGAATTAACAATGATATTTAAAGATATTTAAATCCTTTCATCTATAACAATAACAATGTTGTCGCGCTGATATATTATTGCTATAGCTTAAATAACCCCGCTTAACGAACTTTAGGAGCTTTGCTTTTTTTATGCATTTAGAATATAGTTCGGTCTTATAGAAACAACCTTAAAAAAAACAACTTTCGCACTTTTATCTTGCAAAATATAATTTAATAGTAATATAATAAAAATTGCTTTAAAACGAAGCTCATTTAATTTATAATTATAAGTTAAATAAATAAATAATTTTACATTTATAGGCTTATTGTATAATGATACTTGAAGATATTAGATATCAGCTGGATCAGTTTTCCAGCTTTGACGATGTCAGGCTTTCAGTTAAAATAAATAATAAAACGGGTATTATTTATTATAACGCAGGCATGATTGTCGGTGCTATTTTTGATGATAAAAAAAATATTGATGTTTTTAAAGAACTGAAAGATTTGGAAGGTCAGGCTGAAATTGGCGTAAGCATTGGAGAGCCAATGCCGAATAGTTTCGACGAAGATAAAATAAATAAATCTTTAGATGAAATTCTAGAAATAATTAATAAACCTGAAACAGTTGAATCTATTAGCAACAATGACGATAATTCGCATACAAATTTAACTGATGATGTAATTTTTAACAGTGAAATTTCTAACGAGGCTGTTGCTGCTATAGGAGAGAATCTATCGCTGATAACAGGCGTTGAAGGAGTTCTTGTTTTAAAAGCTTCGGGGGAAGTTATCTATTCTAAAAGCGTAGACGATCCTGATTTTGAATCTGCAGATACATTGTTTTTGTTCAATCAAAGTAAAGAATTGGGAGATATGTTTAATTTTAAGAATCTAAAAAGCATTATATGCGAAGCCAATAATAATTATAGAAAAATAATTATAAATAATAAAAATATAACTTATAGCCTTATCGTTTCTTCTTCCGTGCAAGCTCTTAAAACGCAAACGGAAGCGGTAAAACTTTTAGAAGGTTGAACCACGCGCGTATAGGCTGATATTAGACCGATATTCGGTCTTTACAAATATTTATTATATGTTATTTTATATTTTATATGTAATGTAAAACGACTATTTATTAAATTATTATTGTATTGCAATACAATAATATGCTAATATTTTATACGTCAGCGGTTTTATAAAAAAGTAGTTTTATAAAATTATAAAAATATCTGTCTGTCTATCCAATTATACTAATTATGGACAATAAAGATAAGAGTATCATTGAAAAACTATTATCTATTGCAGGGGTTGAAGCTTGCGCAATATCATCGTTAGACGGCGATGTTCTGGAGTTTAGCTCCAATAATGAAGATTTAAATGAGCTTAGCATTAAAAAAGTTTCGGCAGAAATAAGCAAACTTTTTTCGTCTTATTCAATATCCTCAATTGAAATTTCTTCTTTGTTTTTAAGTTTTGAATCTCATAATGTTATTGTTAATAGTTTTGGCAGCGGATTTATTTTTATAGCAAGTAAAAAAAATTCCAACGTAAATTTAGTAAAAATGGAAAGTTCTTACCTTGAGAGCGAATTTGTAAAAATAGTTTCTAATTCTTTGGAAAATTTATCATCCAAATCTTTATTGTTTAATAATAACAATACACAGACTGCAAACGACAATAATAATATAAATGACATTTATCCATCGTTAGGTGAAAATCAGTTTGAATCTAATATTTCACAGCATGCGGCAATTTCACATTCTTCAGATAATGCATCCGGCGGTTCTTATCAACAAAATAATAGTAATAATACACATAATGAAGTTACCGATATAGTTCCTATAAATGTTATAATAGCTATAAAAGATTTATTTGCAAATAGTCTGGGACCTATATCGTCCATGATATTTGATTCAAAAATAAAAGAATTAAATCAGGGTATGGAAAATTTTAACCGTAAGAAAATAGAAGAATTTGTTAAATTATTATCTAAAGAAATAGAAGACGAAAATGATAGAGTGTTATTTTTCAAAAATATAAATAATATTCTAAAAACTATCAAATAGATAATAACAATACCAAATGTATAAGGGCATGGCAATAATGAAATATTTTTATATATTAATATTAAATGCATGGCAGTAATGAAGTAAATACTTTTTATTTTTTTTTATTATTTTATTTTTATCCAGTTTTATTGTATTATAATTATATCTTTAAATTATTGTATTATATTTATATTAATGCTTTTAAGAATAGTTTGGCAAGTTTAAAAAATATAATAGTCTCTTCTTTGTGATAAATAACGCCGGCGTGGCTCAGGGGTAGAGCAGCTGATTCGTAATCAGTTGATCGTAGGTTCGATTCCTATCGCCGGCTCCATTAAAAACCGCAGTAAATAAACACTTTTCAGGCAATTTCATTCCGCAATATTTCTTCCAAATTTTCCATTTTTTAATAAATTTTCCAAAAAATTCTTGATTTTTTGCTATCATATTGCTACTATTAAAATATAAATGCCGTTATAATAAACTATATTTATCAAAAAACCAAGCAATAATACTCACGTCTCTTAGGTGAAAGTAGTTCACTAACGTAACGGTATCTTATTAAAAATCTTAACAATCTTAAAAAATCTTAAAAAGTTATAAACGCGGTTTGGAATTAGCAAATAGCAAAGGAGAACAGAATAATGACGACATTATATGAACAAATAAAATCAGACTTTTTAACCGCCAGAAAAAATAACGATAATACAAAAAAGAATATACTCACTATGATTCTCAGCGACGCGTTAAAACTCACAAAAGAGAAGAACCACAGCGGCACCGTAAGCGACGACGATATTTTCAAAATAATAAAATCATGGATCAAAAAAACTGAGCAGTCTATCGAAATATTGACAGCCAATAACAAAGATATATCGGAGCCTTCCAAAGAAAAAGATATACTTTTATCGTATATTCCGAAAACATGGTCTAATGAAGAAACCAAATCGCATATCGAACGGATTTCTAAAGAAAAAAACAGCAAAGAAATAAGCGTTATAATGAAAGAACTTAAAGCTAATTACAACGGTTTATACGACAATAAAACTGCGTCTGAACTTATAAAAAGCTTATAACTCTCAATCAGGATATTAGTTAGAACGATGAACGTTAAACGGTAAATGATAAATAAAAATATTAGTTAGTGCAGAAAATTTTCAACATATTTTATCCTGACTTTGACACCAAATTCCGCATTTCAATAAATTGATTCCTTTAAATCAGCATAAACATTGAATATCATTTTTATATTTTTTCTGTTTTGTAAAAAGTGTAGTAGGAAAATATTACATTATCT
>JAJYQS010000056.1 GCA_021794475.1 bacterium
AACTGGCTTTATATACCGGAGTTTCTTTTTTAGCCGGCGGAATACCGCCCCTGCTGCCTTATTTTTTTATTAAAAACTCGTCCATTGCCGTAATTATTTCTATATTATTCTCAATTTTCGTGCTTATCTTTACAGGACTTGCAAAATCTAAAATAACAAAAACAAAGCCGTTCAAAAGTGCGCTGGAGGTTGTTATAATTGGCGGCATTGCAGCTGCGATAGGATTCATTGCGGGAAGATTCATCGCATTTTATTAACCGCAGCAGTGAAGCAAGTCGGGCTAATATTTTTTTGCAAAAACTCCAAATAAAATTGCTGCCGTAATTATCATCGCCGCAACAACCGAATAGGCTGAGAGATAATTGTAATAGCTGAAAACAAAGCCGATGACGGCAGGTCCTAAGACAAATCCTAAGTCGCTCAATGTCCGGTAAATCCCTATTGCTTCCTCATAATGTATTTTATCAACGCTATCCATAAGATACAAATTTCTTGCCGGTCCCGAAAATCCGCCTCCGGCGCTTAATAATAGAATTGAGGCGATAAATCCGTCTAAATTATTAAATATTATAAACCAGAGTATGCCTGAGGCAGAAATAGCAAAAGATATTACTATTGACCTTTTTATACCTAATTTATTAATAACCCTGTCCGAGTAATATGTCAGCGCCACGCCTATTAATGCAGATATTGATACAAGAAGCCCGATGTAAGCCTGGTTTATATGTATTATACCCACGCCCACCAATGGTACAAGTTCTCTTCTGGAGCCGATTCTTGAGAAGAAAAAAGAAAAGGTTAAAAGGCATAAAAGCATAAAACTTATATTTGTTATTAAATTTATATATTTTTTTTTCTTATCTAATTTATTCTTATTGATTATATTTGTCGTGCCAGCCTCACTAATTTTATTGGCTTTATTAATTACATCGGCTTCGCTAATTTTATCGGCATCATTTTTTGCATCAGCCTCATTCATTTTATTTGCTTTATTATTAACTTCAGCTGCATTTTTTTCTTCTTTTCCGGCTTTTTTAATCACTGTCTGCGGTTCATTTTCTTTTTCTTTATTCTCTTCTTTTTCCCCGTTGTAAAACTTTTTCAATAATTTTCTATTGTACAATGAAATTGAAAAGCCTATGAGCATTAATATTGCGTATAGCAGAAAGGCGCTTTTGAAATGAAATTTGAAAGCCACGGCGGCGCCGATGAAAGGCGCTAATCCCATAGACAGCCGTCTTGCTATCATATATTTGCTTAATACTTTAGCTCTTTTTTCATCTTTATAGAGATGTTTAGTAAGCATTATCATCGAAGACGTATTAATAATTCCAGACCCGAATCCCTCTAGAAATCGGAATATAAACAATTCACCGTAAGAAGTGGAAAAATAGTATCCTACAGCTCCAAGTAAAATCATAAACATGCCGACATGCATAAACTGCATTTTAAATTTTTTACTTAATATACTGACCGGTATATTAATTAAAATGCGGGCTAATCCAAAAGAGGCTATTATTAAACCTATAGTAACTATACTTGCGCCGAGGCTTTTAGCGTATAAAGGCAAAACTACCGTGTTTAATCCGAGCCCGAAATCTGCTAAAGCTATTGTAGAAAGTATAGCTATAAGTAAAGATTTTGTGGCTTTATCCGAATCACTTGCTATATTAATTTTTTTGCCATTCATTGTTTATGAAATTTTTAATGTTGATAAATAGACAGCTGTATAATTAACTGCTTGTCAATATATAGGTGTATAATTAGCTAAATAGAACTAAATAATAAATATTTTTTTTAACAGTATATTATTAAAGTGACAATAATGACAATAATGACAATAATGACAATAATGACAATAATGACAATAATGACAATAAAGTTATTAGAGATGATACACTAAAATGACTTAAAAGTCAATTGTTATATATTGAATTTAGGTATTCAACTTTTGTTTACTTGAAAAGTATAAAATGTATGATATAATTACATTAATATGCGTGTTCATGTAGTCATTATTATATACAATTAAATAATAAATTTTATAATTTATCATTAAAAATTGATAAATCAATATAATGCAATATAAATAATATAATACAATATAATTAACGCAACTACGCTTAAAACAAACATCTAATAACTTTATGGAACACAAAAATATCCTTAATAAAGACCAGATAATAGAACTTTTGCAAAAATTCTTAAATGCTGAAATTGCAGGAAGGGATTTATATTTTCAGCAGTCAAAAAATCTTGACGACCCGTCGCTTATTCAGACTTTAAAATCTTTTGCCTCAAGCGAAAGCGGTCATATAATAAATGTAAGAGACAAAATAACCGAGCTTGGCGGGATACCGCGTTCCGTCAGCGAAGTCCGCGATATTCAAAAGGGTATAACAGATGCTTCGCATCAGGTCTCAGCTCCTTTAGATATGCTGAGGATTGATTTAAAACTTGAAGAAATTGCTATCAACGATTATACCGCCGCTTTAGAAATCATTGAAGACGCCGGTGTTAAAACATTAATAGAAAATAATCTTGCCGATGAGATACATCACTCGTTATATCTTTCTAAGAAAATAAACGAGATTTTAGAAAAAACAAAAAATAGAATAGGTGCTATTAGCAGAGTTGAAAGACCCGGCGGCAAAGAACCGTCGGAAATATTTAAAGCCGCCGCCGAAGTAGGACTGCTGAGACTTAACAGGAGCTGGCTCGAAATGTTTATGTCCGGTTTAATAGCAGGAATGAACGTAACTTTCGGTATTATAGCTTCTTCTTACGTTGCAGGAGCAACTGAACCGCTGGTCGGAGGACCCACGTCTAAAATATTCGGCGCTTTGTTTTTTCCGATAGGTTTTATGTTTCTGCTAATAGGCAAAAGCGAACTTTTTACGGAAAACTTTTTACTCCCTGTAACCACCGTTTTAGCTAAAAAAACTAAAATTAATAAGTTGTTTAAACTATGGGGATTAACCTTAGCCGGCAACATGGGAGGCATTTTTCTGTTTGCCATAGTTATCGCCAGCTCTTTAGGGCTGCTTCTGCCGGTTTTTGTTATTAACCACATTCATACCGTAGCACATAGCTATATGTCCCGTTCTCCTTACATTATGGTTCTGAGCGGTATATTTGCAGGATGGCTCATAACGCTTATGACATGGCTTTTAATTGCTTCCAGCGGAACACTGGCGAGAATAATTATAATCTGGACGGTAGGTTTTATGATTTATATAGGGTCTTTCAGCCATATAGTCGTCGCTTCTTCCGAAATATTAATATCAATAAATTCAGGTTCGGGGATGTCATATATTCCATGGTTGACCGAATTTGTTCCGCTGACTATTTTAGGCAACATGATAGGCGGATTATTCTTTGTTACCATATTTCAATATCTGCAGATACTTCACGCCGGCGGCAAGACTGAGATGAGTCTTTATTCGTCAAGCGAACTTGATATACTCAGCAAGGCGGCGGAAGAGAAAGCGGAAGATGTCGAAAACATAGAGGATACCTTGTAGGTTGTATTGCATGGTGTGTTGTGCGGTATATTGCCGGACATGCTATAATTCAATAGGCGCTCTGTTAAGAGTATGTTAAAATTAAGAGTATGCTAAAATAGTGTATTACATTGTGAGGGTTTTATTTATATATTTATAACAGATTAAAATAATGCATTGTGCTTATATAAGTTGTTTTATTATAGAGTGTTGCTACATTATAGCGGTGTTTTAAACTAAATTAGTAAATATAGTCAATATTATTATAAGGAGGACAATAAATAATGGAATATGATGAAAATGGTGTAAGTATTGTCTCTAATGATTTTAAAAAGGAAATTTTTGAAGAAGCTAAAAAAGATTTCAGATACGAAGAATACGTAAGGGGCTGCCTGAATTGCGGAGTATGCACCGGAGGCTGTCCGCCGCATAGGTTTTTTGATTTTTCTCCGAGGATGGTCCTTCAAAATTGTAAATCTAACGACCCCGCGCTTGTATGGGGAATGATGGATGAATATGTGTGGGCATGTTTTCAGTGTTTTACGTGCGCTATGATTTGTCCGTTCTTAAATAACCCCGGCGGCGTTATTGCGATATTAAGAGAAATTTCTGTCAGAAGGGGGTTCGAATCCGCAAAAAAAGTTTTAAAACCTTATTCCCGTGTTCTTTTAAAGTTGACCGCGTATGGAAATCAGTTATCTCCTGATATGATTCAGCCTGATTTTTTTCCTGACTGGGGTCCTCATATAGGTTATGCATCCGAGGATTTGCCGTTAAAAAGGAAAGCTATTCCTATGCCGACGCTTCAAGTTACAAATCTCGCGTGGGATGTCGCTCCTGAAGCGATGAAAGAGCTATATACTATTTTTGAGGAAGCAGGCGTATTTAAAATTATCGAAGTGGTCGACCCTTCGCTGTATGAGATAATTCAAGATATTGTAGATGACGTCAGAAGCGAATAGTTCACAAATAGAAAATATAAATAAAACAAGAAAAATAATTATATTTATAATTTTTATTTTTTTTGTTTGTACGTTTTTTAGTAAATTAATCGGGAGAACATAATATGGCTATTGAGATTAGGAACAGATTGGGGCTTGCCGATGTTAAATCAGACTTTAGACATATCGCAGGCAGAAAAATTGAAAATATTCATAATGAACTTTTGGAACTTGAAGCAAAAGGCGAACTAAAAGTAATTCACATTACGGACGAGCATAAACCTATTGAAGCCGAAACCCTGTTTGGCTGGAAAAAAAAGATACCTACAACAAAACTATGGCATCACAAATCTTGCGGACAGTGCGGAAATATCCCCGGCTATCCGGTGTCACTTCTATGGTTTATGAATAAATTCGGTACGGAGTATGTTGACGAAAGAAATCAGACGTCCTGCACGGCGTGGAACTATCACGGTTCTGCAACTTCAAATCCGGTAGGTCTTGCTGCGGTTGCTGTCAGAAATTGGCATAGGTCTTATGAATTAGGACTTTTTCCGTTAATACACTGCGCAACATCTTTTGGAGATTACAAAGAAATGCGCAATCTGCTCGTAGAAAACAAAGAATTGAGAGATGAAGTCAGAAGAATAATGCACAAAATAGGCAGAGAACTTGTAATTCCGGAAGAGATAGTTCATTACAGCGAATGGGTTCATGTCATGAGGTTTGAAATAGCGAAGCTTAGAAAATATGATTTAAGCAATATTATTACGACTGTTCATCCTGCATGTCATTGTTATAAGATGATTCCCGAAGATTGCATCTACGATAAAGACATCTACGCAGGAAAAAGAACTGCCGTTTCAACCGGCGTCGCTCTTGCTCTGGGAGCTCAGGTCGCCGATTATTCTACATGGTACGACTGCTGCGGATTTGGATTCAGGCATATATTGACGGAAAGGGAAGCTTCCAGGTCTTTTGTTATGGATAGAAAGATAAGACCTATGGTGCGCGAAGCTAATTCTGATGTCTGTATAACTCAGGATACCGGATGCACTACAACACTCGATAAAAATCAATGGATAGGCAAAGCCATGGGCTATACCGAACAGGTACCGGTTATGGCGGATGTTATGTTTGCCGCTCTCGTATGCGGAGCCGATGTTTATAAAATAGTTCAGCTTCAATGGCATACTACCGATTGGAGACCGTTATGCGAAAAAATCGGAATTGACTGGAAGAAATCTGAAGAAGAATACAACGCATATTTAGAGAAATTGAGAGCCGGCGAAAAACCTGAAAATCTGTATGAATATGCGTGATAATTTATAGCCGGTTCGTTAATATTTACTATCTGTACCATAATATTAGTTATTTTCATATTTAAATATTTAAAATAGAGGAGGCATTATATGGCTGAAAATATTCTTGTAATAGGCGGAGGACCCGCAGGACTTCATGCTGCTATCGAACTTGCCGAATTGGGCGTAAATGTAAGTTTAGTGGAAAGAGACACATTTTTTGGAGGAAATCCGAAAAAATTTAAATATAAATATTTATTTCCAGACCTCCAGCCCGCGGAAAACGTTATAGGCGAACTCATCAAAGGCGCTGAATCTAATAATAATATAAAAAAATATCTTTCGGCAAATATTGAAAGCTTTAAGGAAGACGGCAAAAAATTTAGTGCCGTTATAAAATCAAGCACCGGCAGCGAAACTAAAACGTTTGACTCTGTTATTGTAGCGACAGGTTTTGAACACTTTGACCCTGCCAAAGATTCAAAATATTCATATCAATTATTTGACGATGTTATAGATATTAAAGATTTAGAAAGAATGATGGGCGAAGGAAATTTTACGCGTCCTTCTAACGGCAAACCGCCTAAAAACGTCGCGATAATTTTATGCGTAGGTTCAAGGGACAGGCATGTCGGCAATCAATATTGCTCAAGAGTATGCTGTACCGTTTCGGTTAA
Source organism: bacterium (assembly GCA_021794475.1). Taxonomy (GTDB): domain Bacteria; phylum SZUA-79; class SZUA-79; order Acidulodesulfobacterales; family Acidulodesulfobacteraceae; genus Acididesulfobacter. The sequence goes on from JAJYQS010000056.1 coordinate 6,423, forward strand.
ACAGGCTATAGAGCTGAAGGAGCATTTTCCTGAAACGGAGGTTTATATATTCTATATGGATATAAGAACATACGGGTTTTACGAAGATTTGTACTGGAAAGCCATGGAAGAACACGATGTGCAGATAGTCAAAGGCAGGGTCGCAGAAATTACATCCGGACCTGATAATACGGTAATATGTAAGGGCGAAGATACGCTGCTCAGGGGTCCTTTTGAAATACCGTTTGATATGGTGGTGCTTGCTTCCGGTATGGAAGGCGGTCCCCAGTCTCCCGAAATGGCGGATAAACTCGGTATAGAGCTTGACGAGCATGGTTTTCTAAAACAGGCGAATGTCACTCTGTCGCCTTTCAAATCAAACAAAGACGGTATTTTTCTGGCAGGGGCATGCACCGGCCCTAAAGCTATTGCGGATGCAATAGTAGAAGGCGGAGCAGCTGCAATGGATGCTTATATATATGCTAAAAAAAATTCTTAATCTAATTTGGCTTCGGCTTAATTTAAATTTTGTGAATTCTATTAAAATTTTATGCCGTATATATTAAAGAATAATAAAATAGATTCAAGATACGAAATTAAATTTTTTGAAATAATCAGAGAAAATTTAAATAATGAAAAATTAGATGAGCTTTATAAACTTTTAGACAAAAAATCCGGCATAATAAAGAATTTTATTAGCGGCTTAAACTCAGATAATCAAAATTTTGAAGATATTTTATCTCTAATATTTTCTATACGAAGGCATAAGAAAAAAATATTGGACACAATAAGCAGCGAAAATTTAATTGCGGCATTTAGTGTTTTCAAGGGAAAGAAATCGCAGGAAATAAAAGTGGGGAAATTTCTTGAGATTTTTCCATATGATAATATATTGGTTAAAAGAGACCTTGCTTTTGAAATTTTGCACTTTCTTGAACCTGAAAGCAATATTTTGTGGACTACATGGATTTATAAACCGGATAACGGAACCGGTTCGCTGCCTTATATGGCTGATTTTTTAAAAAGAACGTGGGACGGAAATGCTTATATTATGCCGTTTACTCTAAGAGAGATGCGGGATGAAACAGATTATTTATACGAGCTTTCATATAAAAATGGTTTTGATATCAAACCTCCGTTCGGCGCGGATATTTTGATGGCTTATATGTATGCGGACTATGTTTTTAAAATGGTTTATGCGGAATCTAAGTCTTTATCCGTCGGCGTTCCCGATGGATATACTTTAATGAAAAAATTGCTGGGAATTGAAAGATTATAATTAAATTTATTTATTGTTAATGTTATAAATTTATCAAGTTATAAATAAGAATTAGAATAATTTATAATTAATAATGACATAAATTGATAAATAATGATTAGAGTAGTTTATAATTAATAACAATTAAAAACGTAAACGCATGAATATTGCATAGATGTATGAACGGTTAATTAAGTAAGTAATTAAGTAATGAACTGGAACTTAATTAAATTAATATTGCAATCAGATTGGAGGCACTATGGCTAAAGAGCATAATAAAAATAGCGAAAGACCCGTTGCTGAAAAAGGCGAACATATAATAGCAAGACATCTTATAGACGATGATGCAATTAAAGAAGAAAAAAATCTTGTTATTGACGGCGTTGATGTTTCAGGCAGATGGAATACCTTTATTGAAACAAGGGTGGATTCTGAATTTGACAGGAGTTTTTTTGACGAAATTCAAAAAACCGTCGTCGGTTCGAGAATTAACAGATGCTGGCAGTGCGGTATGTGCACCGCAAGCTGTACCGTAACGCCCCTATATAGAAGATTTAATCCGCGCGCATTCATATATATGATGCAACTAGGAAATTTAAAGCTATTGAAAAAATATACAGATGTCGCATGGCGTTGCGTAGGATGCTATAAATGTTCGCAGAGGTGTCCTAAACAGGTTAATCCCGCAGAAATGATGGAGGCGCTGGCTCTTTTAATAAAAAAATATTTTCCGGAAGAAATTAAATCTAAGCATCAGCTTACAATTGATGAAGAGGTTAAGGTAATATATGAAGGCATGATATTGGGACACGGCAGATTAGACCTTGCGAATCTTCACACGTCGGCTATGAGAAAAATGGGAAAGACTACCGAACTGATGAGTGATAAAGATGAAAGAGGCGCCATTTTTAAAATGATGAAAGACGGGCGCGCATTGTCGGTTTTAAGACTCGGCAAACCCCATAAATGGCATAAATCTAAGGATGCTATAGATAATTATTTAAGGCATACAGGGACACTTGAACAGGAAAATAATTAAACACGTTATTGTCGGAGTAATCAAAATAACTAAATAATAAGGTGGTATATAAAATGGGAAATTTAAAAGAAAATCAGGCTGCTTATTATCCTGGATGCGCTTTATTAACGATTGACAGAGCTTATAACAACAGCTCTAAATTAGTTTCTAAAAAGATGGGTATAGAACTGGTTGATATACCTGATTATAATTGCTGCGGCATCGGAGAAATGAAATCTAAGGGCGCCGTGTCTTTATATTTGCCGCTTAGAAATATGGTAATAGCTAAATCTGAACTCGGAAGTAAAGACCTTGTTATGGCATGCTCAGTCTGCTATCATGAATTCACGAGGTCTATTGAACGGGCAAAAGAAGATAAAAAATTACTTGATGAGGTTAATTCCATTTTGAAAGAAGCCGATGAGGAAGAGTATGTTCCTGAGGGCGGTGCACGCCATATTCTGGAATTTTTATACAACGAGAAAGGGCCTGACGAAGCCAAAAAAAATACAGTCAAACCGTTAAAAGGATTAAAAGTTGCCCCATATTACGGCTGTTTATATTCGAGACCGTCAATGTATACTTTTACAGATAAAAAACAGGGTATGGATAATTCTGAAAGACCGCATTTTATGCATGAATTTCTTGAAAGTATAGGAGCAGAGGTTGTTCAGTACGGCAACGAAGTTCAATGCTGCGGAGGCAGAAATGTAGTCCAGGATGAAGAAACATCTTTTACTCTTTGCTCTCAGACTCTTTCTAAAGCAAAGAAAGCCGGAGCCGATGTTCTGGCAGTTATCTGTCCGAAATGCGCCGGAGCTTTAGACGTTAATCAGCCTAAAATTATTGAAAAATTCGGTAAAGATTCCGAACTTCCTGTTGTGTACCTTACGCAGCTGATGGCGCTGGCTTTCGGTTTTTCCGAAAAAGAAGCCCAATTTAGCGATATGATATCAAATCCTTTAGAAGTATTAAAAGAGAAGGGTCATTTTATTTGAGCGCTGACGTGTATACTTTATAATTGACGTGTACGGCATATAATAGGTATAATTAAGTATAATAAATAAAATAAAATGCAAAATAATTAAAATTAATTACTATAATATAATCAATTACATGAAATAATTAAGATTAATCAACATAATATAATTAATATCACAAACAATAGAACAAATAAAACGCAAAATAAACATAAAATTTAAAAAGGTAAGGTGTCAAATTATGACCAATACGGAAAAAAATCTTACGGAAGCATTTGCCGGAGAATCTCAGGCAAACAGAAAATACACGGCATGGGCCCGGCAGGCTGATGCCGAAGGATATCCAGAGGTTGCAGAACTTTTCAGGTCTATAGCGGAGGGAGAAACGGCTCACGCTTTAGGTCATTTTAATCATATGAATGGTATAAAAACTACGCCGGAAAATTTAAAAAAAGCTATAGAAGGTGAAAAATACGAAGTACGCGAAATGTATCCGCGAATGGCTAAGGAAGCTCGCGAAGAAGGACTGGAAGAAATTGCAAAATGGTTTGACATGGTGGGAAGAGCAGAAAGTGCGCATATGAAAGCTTTTGAGAAAGTTTTAGCAGAAATTGAATAATAAACAATATTAAAAATAAAAAATATATAAAATATTAAGTAAAAAATATTAATAATATATATAACGTCAAATAAGTAAAAATATATGTATAATATTAAATAAAAAATAAAAAATATTAATAATGTATATAGCGTCCAGTATGTAAAGATATATATAATATCCAAACAAAAAATATCTTTTTAATATTTTTAATTTATTTATTTATTAAATCTATTGAAATCTAAATCTGTCAGAATGTTTTTGATGCGAATTCTTTAAATAAGTATTTATTTTTATAGAGGAAATCGTATAAAGCGTAAATTTTTACGGTTCTTACTTTCTGTCCTTGATGACGTATAGTTATTGTCTTTAGCAGTTTATATTTTTTAAAATTGGAGGACAATTTTTTTTCTATATGTTTGCCGTATTTCGTATCTATAACGTATAAAAAATTTTGTCCTTTTTTTGTTTTAAAATTATTCCATAAACTGTATTCGTTATTTCTTTTAAAATAATTAAAAGAATATGTTTCCGGTTGTCCTTTCATATAATAGGCAAGCTCGCTTGCAACCTGAAATCTTCTTGCAGAAATTAAAAAATTGTCTTTTTTATCAGCTGCCACAATTTTATCAACGTCAAAGGCTAATTTTCTCCACCCCAGAACATCACGCACAGGACTTTTGTCTAATTTAAATTTTATTATCGGATAAGACGGCTCAATGAAAATTAATACCGAAAATAAAAGTCCTATAATGATAGAAAAAGATAACGCAGAAGCCGCAAGTTTTTTTGAAACGTTTTTTTTAAGTCTGTTGTTGTAATATTTAAAAAATAACAGACTTGCCATTATATATGCCGGAAAATATAAAAAAACAGGCCAGTTAGGCTGTACCTCCGTTTTTGTGCACTGGTATATAAAATATGCAAACGGCACAAGGGCTGAAACAGAAAGCGCAAGATATATATCGTCTTTGTTTTTTATTCCCTTGTAAAATCCGTAAAACATAGAAAATAGTAAAATAATAAAAATAAACGGTGAAAAAATGCCTGCCTGAGAGCCTATAAATAAAAGCAGATTATGAATAAATGCATTAAAATTTACATGATTTCCGGATAAAGTAAATAAATGTCTTAACGATACATAATCGTTTAAATAATTCCATATAATTACAGGAGATAACAAAAGTAAAGATATTAAAAAAGCGATATACGGTTCTTTTCTTAACAGATATTTTCTGTAATTTTTGCTTAGCAGAAAGAATAAAAAAACAATAGGGTATAAAAAGATCGCAGTATATTTACTTAGCAGGGCAAATCCGACTGCAGCCCCCATTAAATAAATATAATAATCTTTTTTAAAGAGTATTAGGTAAATTAAAAAAAAAATGGAAAGCGAAAAAAATAAAAGCTGTGCGTCTCCGTAAACTATAAGGATAGAACCTATATTAAATATCGGTATGACATTGAGCAGTACGGCAGCGCCGAGACTGTATGTTTTATTAGATGTTAATTTCTGCAGTATAATATAAACAAACAATGAAATAAACAGTGAAATGACGGGGGCACCCAATCTTACAAAAAATTGAGAATTAAGTTTTCCGAAAAAAGTAGTCAATGCTATAATATATGCAATCATGGGAGACATATCGTAATACGAAAGCGATAGATGTCGTGACCATTGCCAGTAATAAGTTTCTTCCGGAATCAGGTCGATATGGGTAATAAAGATAATCCTGAAAATAAATAAAACAATTAAGAAACCGAATAGAAAATTTGTGATTAATTTGTTTTTATTCATTAATAAAAATTGAATGATAATATATCGGTAATAGAATGTTTATGATATAGTTATGATTATTGTTATGTAAAATTAGTTCAGCATCGGGTATATATAATAGCGCAACAATAAAGTACGGCTATAAATATGTTATGCATATTTATATTTATATATTTTATATATACATGCGGTACGTTTTATGTGTTTTACATATGTATCTGTTGTTATGTTATGCCATGTGCGTACATGCGTGTGTATGTGCGTATGCGTATGTAGTAATAAATACATTATTATATCTTTTATATAAACAGCTAAAATAAATATCATATACGATTTTTGTTTAAAATTCAAAACAAAAAAGAAAAAAATGCAGAATTATTTTTTTAAATATTTTTAAATATATTGGTTTATTATTTTTATTTAATGTACGCAAAATTTAATGATTTTAATAAAAAATAATAAGAATAGCAAGAATAACAAAAATAACTTGACATTTGTTCGAACTTATTTTATCTTAATATTGTAATTAATTGTGTAATTTTGTAACTAACTAATTACGTTGTCGTTATAATGCTGTTAATTGGTTATGTCATAACTTATAATAATAATGATTATTTTTACACGGTAAATATCTAAATGGGTTTTAAAATTAATTTATCATCAAAAAAAATGGTCGGCATAGATATAGGCTACAGTTCTATTAAAATATTGGAATTATCTAAGGCAGGCAATAAATACACATTGGATTCTATAGATTTAGTCAACCTCCCCTCCGGAATTGTTTCCGACGGATTTCTAAAAGACCATGCATCTGCGATTGCATACATTAAGAGTTCTTTCGCTAATCACGGCATGAAAGACAAAAATGTTGTCATATCGATTCCGTGCAAACATGTTATTATAAAAAATATAGACATGCCTAAAATGAAAGAATCGGAACTTGACTCGGCTATTTTTTACGAAGCTCAGCAATATATAACATACGACATTAAGGAAGTATCTTTTGACTATGAAATATTAGGCAATTCTGCCGCAGATGCAGGCAGCAATCTGATAATGATTATTGCCGGCAAAAAAGATATTATAAATGACAGAGTCGATTTAATGAATGAATGCGGTTTGCATTCGCCTATAGTCGATGTTGACTGCATAGCTACGGAAAATATGTTTAATTTTAATTATCCTGAAGAAACGGAACAGATGGCCGGAATTATAAAAGTAGGAGCGACCGAGACTAATGTTCATATTGTAAATAAAGGTTTTAACTTATTCAGAAGGGATATACCTATCGGCGGGGTTAATATTACCGAAGAAATAGCAAAAAAATTTCAGATGGATTTTAACGAGGCGGAAAATATTAAAACCGGCGGCATTGAAAAAAGAGACGAAAACTTCAAAACCAATTATATGATATATATAAATATGATTGTTGCAAGAATAACATCGGAGATACAGAGGACGATAGATTATTTTGCGGCTAATAACGATAAACAGTATCCTAAGAAAATATTTCTTACCGGCGGTTCGGCTATGCTATCCGGTCTTTCCGGAGATATAGAATCTAAACTAAATATACCTGTTTCAATTATCAATCCATTTAGAAAAATTGTATTTGGCAACAATATCGGCGATACAAGTTTTATAGAATCTAAATATTCGCTTTTCGGCGTTGCAGTCGGTTTGGCAGTTAGAGGATTAGAGCCATGATTATAAAAATAAATTTAAATAAAAAACAGAAATCCAAAAAATTTAAACCGCAAGTTGATAAAAGCAGCATTATTTCTTTTATTCCTTACATAGTTGTTCCGATAGTAGCGGCAGCGGCAGCAGTTTATTTTATGCAGTCTTTTGTTCAGAATAAAATAAATAATGTAACGAATAATATCGCTTCATATAATTCAAAAATTTCAGTATTAATGCCAAAAGTTCAAAAAGTGGTTGCGATAAGAAAAGTACAGAGCCAGATGCTTCAAAAAATTAATATCATTAAGACATTAAAAAAAGAGCAGCAGGGACCTATAGGTTATACTTTTTCTCTTACCGGCGCTATTCCGAAATTTGCGTGGATAAACTCTTTGAAATCAGATAACGGCAATATCAGTATAAGCGGTGTAGCTTTAGACGGTCAGGTAGTATCTATGTTTATGAAAAAAATAAAGAAAACCGGATTTTTTAATTCCATTAACTTGATACAGACCGCTCAGACCAAAAAACAGGATTTAAACTTACAAAATTTTAGTCTTACCATGAAAAGCAAATATAAAAAACCTGAATCGAAGCTGAACTCTAAAAATATAATAAAAAAATCTGTTGTTAAATAGCCTTAAGTAAAAAATTTTTTTAATTCGGCAGGTCAATTATTAAAAATAGGCAAACAATAATAAAAATATAAAACAAGCGTAATCGGAAATAGGCAGATAATAATGAATCTAAATGTTAAAAATATAAATTTTAAAAGTAAAATATTTATAGGAATTGCTGTGGGCGTTGTTATTTTTATTGCGATTTTAGCTATTTATTATTTTATGTTTTTTTCCTCGCTGGAAACTTCTTTAAATCAAAAACAGTCGTCGCTCAATATAGTCAAAACCAGATATGTCTCTTATATGACGGAAGTTCGGACTTATCCGGCTTTAGTAAAAAAGCAGAAAAGACTTGAGATAGAATTTTTAAGTTTATTGTCGGAACTTCCTTCTAAAAAGGATATACCGGGTCTTTTAATGGAAGTTTCAAATTATGCTAAAGCTCTGCATTTAAATTTAGATATGTTTAAACCCGGAAAGGTAGCTCCTAAAAGTTTTTATGAAGCGGTGCCTTTTTCAATGAGTATAAGCGGGTCATTTTTCAACGTTTATAAATTTTTTTACAAACTTGCGGATATGAATAGAATCGTTGATGTTCATAATGTGTCTATTGCCGGCAGTGCTTCTAAGCATAACGTTGCGGTGAGTTTTAACGGTACGACGTTTTCTTTTATAGGCGTTATGCCAAAATTAAACACTGAGAATGTTAATGCAGGCGCTGCAAAACGCACCAATGAAAATAATAAAGTTAACGGTAATAGTAAAACTGCAAAAAATGACGGTACATCATCTAAGAGCAATAATAATATTGTTCAAAATAGTCCGGCAAAAAAAATAGAACTGTTAAAGCATAAATATTTAACGATAAATCCCTATCCGTATAATTTAGCCAGAAATCCGTTCCGAACGTTTTTATATACGCAAAAACCGAATGCGTCTTTCAAATACGGCGAACTGCCGCTGCTTCAATACAGTTTGTCGTCTCTTCATATTGTAGGTATAATGGAAAAAAGCGGAAAATATTACGCTATGGTTTCAACGCCTAACGGAAGGTCATATATAGTAACGGCAGGTTCTATTATGGGCGTCAATAGAGCAAAAATAACGGATATTACCGAAAACTCTATTGTTTTATCCGAAAAAACATACAATCAGTTAGGGCAGATGCGTACCGTTAATTATGTAATGAGCATGAAATAAAATACTAAAATGTTCAGATAAATAAAAATAATATAAATAAAGGCGATAATATAATATTGGCAATAATGATAATATAATATAGATAATGATACAATGTATGGAGAGAGCAATTTATACACAGTCGGCTATCGGTAAATAATGGGCATGAAACAAAATAGCGTATATAAATTTAGTATGAAATGAGAACGGTAAAGGAGCGCTGGAGGCATGATGAATAAAGAAGCAGCAGAAAAAAACATAGAAAAGAATGAAAATGTTGACATTAAAGCGATGTTTACGGCGAAGAAGCTTATTTTTCTATCAGCTGTATTTTTATCGGTCTTTTTATTTTTAACACTTATATTATTTCAAGCAAATTCATTTGCCAAAAATTTTGCAGGTGCTTCAGGACAGAAAACGGTAAGGAAATTATTTGTCGACCCCTCAACTATGCGTGTGAGTTTTGATTTTCAAAACGCAAGTCTGGTTGATGTCGTACGAATGATTGCAAAAGTCTCAAATATGAATGTTTTGATCGGTTCTGACGTAAAAGGCTCAGTGACCATGAAAATGCATAACGTTCCTCTAAAGGACATATTTTCCGTCATACTTGACGCCTACGGGCTTGGAATAGTCAAAAAAGACGGTATATATTATATTAATTCGTCAAGTTCTATCGCTTCTGTCGTTTCAGCGCAAAAAAGAGCAAAGGCTATATCAGGACCGAAAATAACTAAAATTATTCCTGTAAATTATGTCAATGTTGCCGGTTTGATTCCTAAAGTGAAAACGGTGCTGAGTTCTGAAGGCAAGGTTATGGTCGACAAGTCAATGCACGCGCTTATTGTGACCGATATTGAGAAAAATGTTATAAAAGCTGAAAATCTCGTAAAGGAGCTTGACAGAAGAACCCCGGAAGTTGAAATTATAGCTAAAATGGTTGAAGTTGACCAGTCATATTCTACGCAATTGGGTATTAACTGGGAAGGAGGCTATGCAGCTGCCACCCCCGGCAATACAAATATGGCTGCTACGCCAAATTATTTTGCCGGTCAGTTGGCTGGCACGCCGGCAGGACCCGGACTTATTACCCCAACCGCAGGGGCTCCGACATTAACAACGCCGTCGCCGGGGACTTTTTCGGTAGGAATAGTGAATCAATATGCAAGCATTACCGCAACCCTGCAGGCTCTGGAAAGTTTAGCCAAAGCTACAAGTATTGCGTCGCCTAAAGTCATAGTGCTTAATAATCAGACGGCTACCATTGCCAAAGGAGAAACATTATACCTGCCCTCGGTAGCAGGCGTAGGAGCAGTTGCGGCTCCTCAGGCTATCACGGCGCAGATATCGCTTTCAATAACACCGCATATTATGTCTAACGGCAGTGTGAAGCTTACGATAAATTCGTCAAACGACTCTGTTGCGCCGCCGGTTTCAGGAGCTCAGGCGACCTTAGACACGGAAAGCGCAAATTCTACCGTTATAGTTAATAACAATGATACGGTAGCCATAGGCGGAGTTTACGAATTAAACAAGAGCACGTCGACGAGCGGTATTCCCGGACTCATGGATATCCCGCTTTTAGGTTGGCTCTTTAAATCCCGAAGCATCAGCTATTCAAAAGACCAGTTGTTGATTTTCATTACGCCTAAGATTATAAAAGGCTGAGTTATTACTATTTTGCGCTTGATTTTATACTGTACATACAATATACTTTTAGTATTAGCGGTATACTAACGTTAGGAATACATAATAATCAGGTCTTTAAGAAATTTTATATTAATTCAATTTAATGTTGACGGATGTTCAAAATTTAAAAGATAAAAGAGGCATCCCCATAGATAAAGTGGGAATAAAAAACCTGCATTATCCCATATCTGTTCTTGATAAAAAAAAGTCCTTTCAGCACACCGTAGCAGATATAAATATGTACGTCGATCTTCCCCATTACTTTAAAGGAACGCATATGAGCCGTTTTTTAGAGGTTTTAAACGAGTATAGGGGCGAGATAAGCATAGTCAGTTTTCCGGATATCTTAAGAAAAATTAAAAAAGTTTTAAATGCCGGTTCGGCGTCCGTCGAAATAGAATTTCCTTATTTTATCGAAAAAACAGCTCCGGTTAGCGGAAAAAAAAGTCTGATGGAATATATTTGCAGTTATAAGGGTACAATAAAAAACAAAAAAACAAAATGCTATAATAATGATGATGCGGAAACTGAGGATGAAAGCGTTATTATAATCGGTATAAAAGTTCCTATAACTACATTATGCCCGTGTTCTAAAGAAATATCTAAATACGGCGCGCATAATCAAAGAGGGATTGTTTCTGTTTCACTTAAATTTTCCAAGCTGATATGGTTCGAGGATATAATAAACGATGTGGAATCGTGCGCGAGCGCCCCTATATATTCTCTTTTAAAAAGAGCGGACGAAAGATTTTTAACCGAACACGCTTATGAGAATCCTATGTTTGTGGAGGATATAGTGAGGTGCGTTGCAGATATATTAAAGAGAAATAAGGATATCGAATGGTTCAGGATTGAGGCTGAAAACTTTGAGAGCATTCATAACCATAACGCTTATGCAATGACGGAAAGCGGATATAAAGATTAAATCTTAAATTGTTAATTATAAACTATAAAATAAATCATAAACTATAACTTATTAATCATAAATCATATATTATAAAATCATAGATTATAAAATTTGGCGAGGCTGACAAAAACATGCTAAGGCTTATGACGGCAGGCGAATCCCATGGAAAAGGGCTTGTCACGATAATAGACAACTTTCCTTCAGGTGTTAAAATAGATGAAAATTTTATAAATGAAAAGTTAGCCTTGAGGCAGTCAGGCTACGGAAGAGGAGCAAGACAAAAGATAGAAACGGACAAGATAGAGTTTATATCCGGTGTCAGAGGCGGGTTTACAACCGGTTCACCCATTTCTTTTTTCATTAAAAACAGAGATTATGAAAATTGGAAAGACAGAATGGATGTTTGCAGACCTGTTCCTGAGGATATCAAAATACATATTCCGAGACCAGGGCATGCCGATTTTGCAGGTTCTATAAAATACAATCTTGATGATATAAGAAACGTCTTAGAGCGTTCAAGCGCCAGAGAGACGGCTTCCAGGGTTGCAGCAGGCGCTATATGCGAGCTTCTTTTAATGGAGTTTGATATACGGTTTTCTTCAGCAGTTCTGAGTATTGGCGGTATAGACGCCGGTGCATCATATAATAAAGTTCATGCAAACCGTACAGACTATAGAAACGGCTGTGCAGATGATAAGAACGGTGCAGGAAGAAGAATAGATTTTTCAGGAAGGACAACACCAGATGCCAATGATGCCGCTGCATTATCCATTGATTTATTTGATGATGAAATTTTATTAAATATCCGTAATTCCGATTTAAGAATGCCTTTTCCGGAGCAGGAACAGAAAGTAAAGATATTGATAGATGAATTAAAAAAAGAAGGCGATACGGTCGGCGGTATTATATTAGCGCAGGTTAAAAACGTTCCTATAGGTCTGGGAAGTTTTACCCAGTGGGATGAAAAGTTAGACGCGCATATTGCGATGTCCATAATGAGTATACAGGCGATGAAAAGCGTGGAAATAGGCACAGGCATAAGAGCGGGTTATATGCGGGGCTCTGATTTTCAAGATTCCATTTATTGCAGCAGCCGTAACGATATTAAAAATTGCTCAGACGAAGAGACAGCAAGAAAAAAATATTACAGGAAGACAGATAATGCAGGGGGTATAGAAGGCGGAATGTCAAATGGAGAGATTATTTCCGTTAAATGCGCGATGAAACCTATTCCAACGCTTATGAAACCATATTTGGATACTGTTAATTTGATGACGTGCGAACAGGAAAAAGCTTTCCTTGAAAGAAGCGATGTGTGCGCTGTTCCGGCTGCTTCAACGGTATGCGAATCGGCTCTTGCATTTACAATATGTCTTTTCTTTCTTAAAAAATTCGGCGGCGACAGCGTTGAAGAAATAAAACGTAATTACGAAGGATATACAGGTCAGATTTTCAAGGAAAAATAATATATTTTTTTTAATTGGATTTATTGGAGCAGGTAAAGCTGAAGAATGAAGAATCATATTTTTTTAATTGGATTTATGGGAGCAGGTAAGACCGAAACAGGAAAAATTTTGGCTAAGAAATTAAATTATAATTTTATAGATTCTGACGATATAATAGAAAATAACGAACAGAATACGATTACTGAGATATTTAAGCTAAAAGGCGAGGATTATTTCAGAAATTTAGAAACAGGGTTTATCAGGAATTTTGCCTTAAATTGCGAAGAATATAATTACGTTAATAATAATAAAACACCCGATTATAAAAATAAAAATGAACATTGCGTGATTGCTACAGGGGGCGGGATGCCCTGTTTTAACGGTAATATTCAATTTTTAAAAGAAACCGGAACCGTCGTTTATCTTAAGGCAAGACCGGATACTATTTATGAAAGGATAAAAGAAGAAAAACACAGACCCGTCTTAAATCGGACAGATTTTTCAATATCGGATATTGAAAATTTATTAAATAAACGGGAACAATTTTACGCTCAGGCAGATTTAATCATATATACAGACGGGATATCACCGGAGGGCGCGGCAGATGAAATAAAAATATTTTTAAAATAGGCGCATATAATAAATAAACTTATAATTAAATATATAATAAAACATATTATAACTATACATATAATAAACAAACTTGTAAATAAAACATAAATCTTAATAATTAAATATACAATAATTGACTTATAATTAAAATATATAATAAATAAGCATAGTCAATTAAATAAAAAAATATAAAATAAATACCGGAAATAGATAAAATTATTAAAAAAATAAATAAACGTTTTTCGATGACTGTTTATAATTATGAAAAATTACAAGGCGGCAGCTATCGAATGTTTCGATGAGCAAGATAAATATAAAGATTCGATAACTGCGCTTTTTGACAGCGGAAATTACGCCGAAGCACATGTTGCTGCCCTCAGAATGACCGAAAAATTTCCGGATTGTGCTTTTGGTTGGAAAGCGCTTGGCGCAATCTTAAAAATGCTTGGCAAAACCCTTGAATCTATAGGAGCCATGCAGAAAGCAATAGAACTGGCTCCCGCCGATGCCATTATATACAGCAATTTATCGGCTGCGCTGCAAGACATAAACAGATATAAGGAAGCGCAGATGTACTGTTTGAAAGCGATAGAACTGCAGCCCGACCTTGCCATAGCATATCATAATCTGGGCAGTGCCCTGAACAATATCGGCAGACCATTAGACGCACAAGCTGTTTGTCTGAGAGCTATTGAGCTTAAACCGGATTTCGCAGAAGCCTATTACAATTTAGGCAATGCGTTTAATGATACAGGCGCTCAGTCAAAAGCTCAGCTTTGCTATATTTGTGCGCTTAAGTTAAAGCCGGACAGTTTGCAGGCTTACGACAATGTGCTTATGGGTATGAATTATAATCCAGATTTCAGCATTGCATATTATAAAAAGTGTGCCGAAAAATATAGCGGATTAATAAGTTCCCGCGTTAACCGCACATTTACAAATCATAATATACCGAAATCAGGGGATAAACTGAAAATCGGTTTTGTATCCGGAGATTTTAGGAATCATGCAGTAGGTCTTTTGCTGGAAAATATGCTTAGCAGTATAAAAAATATAGAACTGTATGCTTACAGCGCGCATAATGCCGAAGACGAACTGACATGGAAAATAAAGCCTTATTTTAAAAAGTGGACGGCTATTTATGATAAGAATGATGAAGAATCCGCACGTACAATCTATAAAGACGGCATTAACATTCTGTTTGATTTATCGGGACATACGAGATTTAACAGGCTACCTATTTTTACATATAAGCCTGCGCCGGTGCAGGTAAGCTGGCTTGGATATCCTGCAAGTACCGGAGTAAAAGAAATTGATTATTTTATAGGAGATTATTATACTTTGCCTAAAAGCGAAGAAGTCCTTTTCAACGAAAAAATATACAGATTCCGCGGCTCATATATATGTCTTGCGCCCCCCCGTGAAGCACCTGAAGTGGAAACGCTGCCGGCTCTAAGGAACGGTTTTATAACATTCGGCTGTTTTAATAATCTTGCCAAGATTAACGATGAGGTTATAGCGCTATGGTCTGAAATACTGCTGCAAATTCCTGCTGCAAGGCTGGTTCTAAAGACAAAGCAGTTAGGAGACAAAAACGTACGGGATATTCTGCTTAAAAAATTTAAAGACAATGGTGTGGCGGAAACAGGGAAAAGGATAATTTTAGAAGGAGCTTCGCCAAGGGCGGAGCTCCTTGCTTCTTATAATAAAATTGACATCTCGCTTGACCCTTTTCCGTATAACGGTGGTGTTACAGGCGCGGAGTCGGTATATATGGGTGTGCCGATATTAACGCTGAAAGGAGACAGGTTTGTATCAAGAGTCGGCGAAAGTATAGCAAATAATGTCGGTATATCGCAGTTTATAGCGCAAAATAAAGAAGATTACATAAAAAAAGCAAAAGAGAACAGCTTAGATATTGCCATACTCGCAGATTTACGGGCAAATCTCAGAAATACCTCTCTTAAGTCGTCTTTGTTTGACGGTACAAGATTTGCTGAAAATTTTGAGGAAGCTATGGCTGACATATGGATGAAAAGTTTCTAATTAAATAATTAAATAATAATTAAATTAAATAAGTTAAAAAAAATTAAAGTTTTTTTTGGTTAGTGACGATAAATAAATAAGAGAAAGTAAAAAGCTGTTAATGTTGACAGTTTAAGGTTGAAGCGGTTTAAATTAATTAGTTTAAATCAATTAAAAGTTTTGCCACGGAAGGCAAAATAATTTATCACGGAGGATAAAAAAATGTACAACGGTCTATTTATCAACTCAAACCAGTCTGCGGTTATTGCAGAAACAAATCTTCAAAATACTAACAATCAGTTAGGCCAGTCGTTAAACGAACTTTCCAGCGGTCTTCAAATTACGGGCGCGTGGGTTAATCCTGCAGGATATGAAATAGCTCAGGGGTTGAATGCGACAGGTCTTGGTATTACGCAGGCAACGGCAAACGCAAACAACGGCAACTCTTTAATTAACATCGCTTCGGGCGCATTATCGACAATTCAGGGTATGCTCGGTACTATGCAGACGCTTGCCACTAATGCTGCGAACGGCACTAACAGCACTCAAAATTTGCAGGCGCTTCAAAGCGAATTTTCTCAGCTTGCTTCGGAAATTACCCAGATAGCAAGCTCTACGTCATTTAACGGTCTTAATCTTCTGACCGGCGGTAGTGGCAGCACTATCGGTGTAAGTGATTTTACATTTCAGATAGGTACTAATTCAGACACTGCTACAAGCCAGATTTCCGTATCTATACAGGGTGTAGCCGCTAATCTTCTTGGATTGGCATCTTCTGGCGGTACTATTATTAACTCATCTTTAAATAATGTAAATCTTGTTGGTTCCACTACTGATAATACCTCTGCGTTGGTTGCTCTTTCCGCTGTTCAGGCTGCTATAAATCAGGTTTCAGGTATAAGCGGTCAGCTCGGTTCTTATCAGAACAGGGTTACGCAGATTATGGCTAATCTTCAGACGGAAGGCACAAATACTTCTGCGGCGTACGATAATATTATGGACGTTAATTTTGCACAACAGACATCTCAGTATACGCTGCTTTCAACATTAGCCCAGTCTGGCGAAGCTATGCTTTCTCAGGCTTCTACGGTAAATCAGGGGCTTTTAAACTTAGTAAGGGCGATATAATAAGCAGGTAATGTCTGAAATAAATGAAATGTGAAAATTGTGTATAATGTATATTGATAATTGGGACTCCCGCGGTGTAAAAACCGCGGGTTGATTCCGTAAACAGTGTTTTCATATTTTTTGCTGCAGACAGAAGACACAAAAAAAGGCGGTGTGTGCTATGAATAATATAGCAGATAGTCTAAATTCGATAAATATTCAGCAGACAGGCTTTTCTGATAAAGCAGCTGTTCCTCCGGTTAGCGGCTTGCAAAGTACTGCGGGCAATTTAGCAAAGGTAAAATCTGATACTGCTAATGGGGTTTATGTCCCTGCAAACGGTGTGCAAAATACAGGCAACGTTCAGTCTGCAGTGAAAAGTACGGCTGCGCCGGCTGCCGAGGCAAATAAAAATTTGCAGACGGTTCTTAAGACTGAGATAAAACAAAGTTTTAATCCAGTTCCTGCGCTTTCGACATTAACCCTTTTTAAATGGGACCCGAAAGCCGGCGGGACGGTTATAGATATAGTTAACTCAAAAACCGGAAAAGTCGAGTCTCAAATTCCGTCAGAGGAGTTTATAAAGTACATGATGTCCCATTACCAGAAGGGGGCATTGCTGAACGAGAAATTATAAAAATTGCGGATTAGCGGTATTAAATTATAATACTGAATATAAAGTTTATAGGTTTATAGTTAGTTTGATTGTTTTTTTATTTGTTGTTTTTTTGATGTTTTATTATTTTTATTCTAATTTTATTTATATTGTTTATATATTTGTAAAGATAACGTTAAGGAGGCGATATAAATGTCTGTCCCTTCATTAAGCAGCAGTGCTGCAAGCAGCGGAAGCACTCCTATTTCATATCCTAATCAGGGATTAATAGTTGCCGGTACGGGGCTGTCTTCCGGAATAGATTACACTACCTTGCTCAATGCAATAGATAAGAGTCTTTCAGAACCTATTACGCTTATGAAAGACCAGGAATCTCCTTTAAACACCGAATTGAGCGCATGGGGAACGATAAGTTCGGCTGCGTCCAATTTAAATTCTGCTGCCGCAGCGTTAGGTCAGACTTCGCTGTTTAATACATATTCAGCTGCATCAAGCGATCCTTCGGTAGCAACGGCAACTGCTTCGTCATCAGCGATTCCGGGGACTTATAGTTTAAGCGTCAGCGCTCTTGCTACTCAGGATGTTATGGCTTCTCAGGGGGTTTCTGCAACTTCAACTGCGGTGTCCAGCTCAGGAGCTACAGGAACTTATGATATAACGGTAAACGGAAAAACAACCGATGTGGCTTTAAATTCTTCCACCGGTTATACGCTTGCCGATCTTTCTCAGGCAATAAACAATTCAGATGCCGGAGTCAGCGCGTCTATTATAAATAACGGCAGCTCTACCGACCCGTACCAGCTTGTGCTGACCAGTAATAATACCGGAACGAATAACGATATATCTGTAACCGCTCCGACGCTTGCTACGGGTTCTACCGCTACCGCTCTTAGTTTTACAACGACGCAAGCAGCTCAAAATGCAGCTTTGACTTACGGCGGAATAAGTATTACGAGCCAGTCCAATACAGTTAATGACGTTATTCCGGGCGTCACATTAAATCTGGCTTCTACAGGTTCTGCTACTATTACGGTTGGACTTGATACAAATGCGATAGATTCTGCCGTAAATAATTTTGTATCTTCTTATAATGAACTGCTAAGCGACGTGTCGTCTCAGCAGACATACAATACGAGTACTAAATCAACAGGACCGCTTGGCGGTAATCCTGCGCTCGCCACCCTTGTAAACAGTTTATACAGTTTTATGGGAAGCGAGGCTCCGGGCATGACGGGCAGCAGCGGACTTGCTTCAACATACGGAATTATTGAAAATGCGGACGGTTCCGGTCAGCTGCAGCTTAATACTACGACGTTAAATAGTATGCTGACATCAGATCCCCAGCAGGTTCAGCAATTTTTCAGCGCGCTTGTAAACGGCTCTCCGACAGCCGACGGTGTTTCAGAAAAGGGAGGAATGACCAATTTTTTAAATTCTTACACTAATCCGGCAAACGGAGTTATTTATTTTGAGCAGCAGCAGATTAATTTGCAGCTTAAAAATATGAACAATCAGATTGCTTCTCAAACTGCAATGGTGCAGCAGCAGATGGGGATGTATGTAAAACAGTTTGCAGCGTTAGAACAGTACGTCGGAGAGATGAAAACTACAAGTGCCGCATTGGCAAGCCAGATAGGTCAGATGCCGTCAACAACCACAGGCGGTTAATTAGATTTGTGCTTAATTAGATTTGATGAATAAATATTTTAAATTTAAATTAAATATAGAACAAATTTAATTGAAATAAATTGGAAAAGAATTTAATATTGTCTAATTGTAAAATAAAATGAAAAATTGTATTTTTAAAAGGGAGCAAAAAAGATTATGCTTAACACCGGCGCGTATCAATATCAAAATGTTGCAGCTTCTACAATAGATAACGGAACTGTTGTTCTCATGGCATATGAAGGGGCCATTACTTTTATTCAACAGGCAAAAGAAAAACTTGCGCAGAATGATTATGCGGGGAAATCTATTGCTATATCTAATGCCGTTGCTTTGATAAATGAGCTAAATTTAAATCTTAATATGGAAAAAGGCGGAGAAACCGCAAAAAATCTTGGCAAGCTTTATGTTTTTTTATCATATCATCTCACTACCGCAAATCTTAAGAAGGATTCTCATAAGCTTGACGAATCTTTAGTGGTTTTAGACAATCTTGTAAACGGCTGGAAAATCATTTTAGAGAAAGAAAAACAGCGTATGGCAGCGTTAGCTAATGCCGTACCTGAAGGTTCGGCAGCTATCGAAAATCTCAATGCAGCGGTGTCATCGGTATCAAGCCGCGTATAATTAATGCGTATAAAAAAATAAAGTTGCGCAGACTGCTTTAAGAAAGAACGTTATTGTTATATAAATTAAATGAATAAGATTAATATGAAGAAGATATAAATTAATTATATATATTATAACTTAAATAGAACGTAAATGAATGGGTAATAGTGCTGTATTTGTTTTTCAGATGAGAAGGGTCGGCGATTTTTTTCAGTCGCTCCCTTTGATAAACAGTCTCTATGCGGAGATAAGCATAAAAAATATTAATGAAACAGCAAAGAACAAAGAAGAGTCTAAAGAGAAAGAAAAATTAAAAAAAGAAGAGGAAATAGAAAAAAAAGCAGCAATAGATGTATTTGTTGATGTTAATATCACGGCTATAAAAGATTTTTTAATTGACGATATTAAACTTATAACGGTTAAAGATTTGTTTTCGGCGGATTATGAAGATTATAACCGCCGAAATGCTTCGGATTTCTTTAGTTTCTTTGATAACATAAAATCCTGCGTTTTCCCACTATTAAGTAAGTACAGTCTGGCCGTAAATCTTAATTATGACGTTTTAAGCGGCCTTTTATTGAATTTTTTTGCTCATGCCGATAAAAAAGGCTTTATATGCCTAAATAAATCCGTTAAAACTTTCGAATCTCTTTCTCGCTGCGGAGCGTCTAATTATTTTTATAATGCCGTCAAAAACAGAAAACTCAATAAGCTCAATATAATTGATATATTTTCTCTTATAGGTCTTAATAAGCCTGCTGAATTAAAAATAAATTATGATATTTTAAAATTAAAGTCTAGCACAGAAAACAAAAATAAAAAAAATAGAAACAAGTTTAGAATATGTATTTCGACAGGCGCGTCGTCAGAAAAAAGATTGTGGGGTACAGAAAATTATTCAAGACTTGCAGAACTTCTGCTAAAATATTTTGATTGCGAAATAACTTTTGTAGGCGCTACGGAAGATGTCCCCGCTGCTGCGGCAGTTAAAGATTTACTGTTTTCACGGCTGTCTGACCCGCATAATAATAATATAAATAGTACTGACAATATAAGCAGTTCATACGATAAAGAGAATATTAAAAAAAAAATAATAGACATAACAGGAAAAACCTCATTAAGCGAGCTTATTTATATAATTAAAGATTTTGACCTGCTCATCTCTACAGATACGGGCACGCTTCATATAGCTCAGATTTTACAGGTACCGGCAGTTTCTATTTTCATCGGTAACGCAAATTTTTACGAAACCGGTCCTCATTTAAACAAATCTTATGCTATATGCTCTAAGGCAGCTTGCTATCCGTGCTTAGAACATGAACTGTGCAGATATAATTTTTCATGCAAAAATGATATAAGACCTGAAGATGTATTTTTGTTGGCTGTTATGACACTGAAAAAAAGCGGTGCTGCAAAAAAAGAGCTTATCTCCAATATCAAGAAAGGCAATTCTGAGGTTTTTTTCTGCGCCAATGCAGGTTCTATCCATTACTACCCTTTGGTAAAAAAATATATAAATAAGAATGAATTAGCATCTGAAATTTTAAAATACTGCTGGATTTATATTCTTTCAGGATGCGCCGTTGAGCCGGATATTGATAATATTTTGAACAATTGCAAAAAATATTATAAAATAGGCAAGGCGCTGCCGGAAGAATTACTGTCGGAAATATCTTTCGTTATAACAGTTTTTGAAAATGGAAGACTTTCTTTCGCAAGGCAAGTCGGCGGAACGGTAAATAATTCGGATAATTCTAATAATTCTGTTAATCCGGAAAACACTTCCGATGTTCAGCACTTTGATAGGTTTAAGAAAGCAGTAAAAGAAATAGGACGCAATTATGAATACTTAAAACTTGTTACAGATTATTTTATTGACGAGATAGATTTCTGTATAAACTATAGCTCAAGTTTAGATTCAGACCCATGTTCAGGTTCAAGCGCGGATGAAAACGCATATGGAGGTTCTCCATACGGCGGCTTAGATTTTAGAGAAAAAACTTTTAACGATGCAGTTTTGCTTTTAAATATGGCGGTAAACATTTTAACGCAGCTTCGCCGCACTATTGACAAAAAACTTGATGTTGTCTGATATTGCTATTGCCTGATATTATTTGCTATTGTTTGATATAATTGATATTTATCGGCATAACATGATATTATTTGATATTGCTTGATGTGCCCGATATTATTTGTTGTAACTTTGTATTGTTTGATATAGTTGATACTGTTTAATATAACGGACATTACTTGATATTATCTGGCCGGTGTTGTATTGCTGCGAAAATAGTTAGATATAATCTGCGTAGAAATAAGTCAAGTGTATATAAAGCATATAATAGGTGTGACATAATATATATGGATGCTAAAAATTACTTTGAAAAGAATGCCGAAATTTTAAAGAAAATCAATCCGGACTTATTAGAAAAGCTCTTGGCTTTTCGTCAAACATCCGGCGGAAATTCGGAACAAAACACAAAATTAACATTCGAACTTCTGCCCGCTAAAGCAGACATGCCGCATGAATACTGCGGCGGCGCAACTTTTAAAATCAATGGCATAACCGTACATTCGGTGTATGACCCTGTTGCGGAGGGAAAAAAATGGGCAGCCTCCGTAATAGAAAAGTATTCTAAAAAACACGAAAAGCCGGAAAATATTATTATCTTCGGACTCGGTTTCGGCTATCATATAAAAGAGCTCATAAAGCTGCTTAAAGACAAATTCGGGGAGATAAATCCGTTTAAAATTTCCGTATTTGAACCTTCTATTGAATCTCTTAATTTTATACTGAGCAGCTGTGATGTTTCAGAATTGCTAAATAATAAAATATTGCTTTCCGTGCCTGAAAAAGATATTGTATTCGGCGAAACCGACTTGCAATTATTTGAACTCATTTCATATAAAAATATTTTTAAAAATGAATATGCACGCATACATAAGATGTTTAATATAAACCAGTTTTTCAGTCCTTCTTCTTTCAAGGTCCTTATAGCGCAGCCTATGTACGGCGGTTCTTCCACAGTAGGAAATTATATATATAAGGCTTTTCTGAATTGTGGATATAACGCCGATATTATAGATTTTTCCAGATTTTACGACGGCTATAAGTATCTTAATGAATTTACCCAGAATGAAGACCATATTAATTCATTAAGGCAGATGCTTTCAAATCTCATGTCTGAAGCTCTGCTTTCGGCAGTGATGAACAATCCGCCGGATATGGTGCTCTTTATGGCGCAGTCTCCAGCGACGGAGAGGGTTATTTTAAGACTCAGGAGTATGGGAATAATCACGGCATACTGGTTTGTGGAAGATTTCAGAACACTTACCTATTGGAGCGGTATAGCTAAACATGTAGATTATTTTTTCACAATCCAGAAGGATGAATTTTTTAAAGAGCTGGAGAATATGGGTCTGCATAATTTTTATTATCTGCCTCTTGCCTGTCTTCCGTCATTTCATGATAAAATTGTCAAAAACAACAACAACAATACTGCGGACAATAGCGGCGACGGTAGTAACTATAATAATTATAATAACGATACAGCAGATAATAACGTCAATGAATATAATGAAGATGATGAAACAAAATACGGCAGCGATGTGAGCTTTGCAGGCGCAGGCTACTTTAACAGGAAAAACGTATTTGCAAAACTTACCGATTTTAATTTTAAAATATGGGGCAACGACTGGATAGCCGATATGCCTCTGAGTCTTTTAATACAGGACGGCGGAAAACGTTTCACCGAAGAAGAAGCTGTAAAGATATATAATTATTCAAAAATAAATATTAATCTTCATTCATCCATGTGGCACTGGGATATAAATCCAGACGGCGATTTTTTAAATCCGCGCGTTTATGAGATACTTGGCTGTGGCGGATTTCAGCTCGTTGACAGGCGCAGATATTTAAAAGGTATTTTTGAAGACGGCAAAGACTTAGTAGTATTTGATAGCGCGGAAGATTTAAGAAAAAAAATACGCTATTATTTAGATAACGAAGCTGAACGCTCAACCATCGCCGAACACGGCTACAATACCGTCAGAAAGCATCATACTTACGAACGGCGTGTTTCCGAAATGATGAATATAATACTTTTAAATTCCTATGATACTATAAAAAATAAACTGGTATCGAGACGCGAAAATATATCAAAACTTCTTAAGGAAACGGAAAAAGAACCTGAGCTTCACAGCCTGATTAAGATATTTGAAGACAAGGGCTCCGTTTCTATAGCCGAGATGGTTGATTACATCAGGAGAGGCAAGGGGAGACTGTCAAAAACAGAGGCTATGATTCTTATGCTGTGGTCGCTAAAAGCCCGCGCCGCAAGATTAGAGAAAGACCATAAATGATTATGATATTCAAGACAGAATTATTAAAGCGACTAACTTATTATATTTAATCGCTCTCAAAACATCATACGCCATAGCGATGTTCGAACAATGACTGCAAAAAACGACGGCAAAACAGGATTAAAAGTTTTATGAATTTTATGAAAAGGATTATAATATTAAATCTTACCAGAATGGGCGATATTATACAATCGACCGCCTTATTTAAAAAAATAAAGTTTTTTTATCCCAAAAGTATCGTTACGCTTATCGTTTCAACCGAATTTTATGAAATAACGCCTTTTTTGCCATATATAGACGATATAAGGCAGGTAAATTTAAAAGGTATAACAGAAATGTTGAAATCTACGAATTTTGAATTTAATTCTGCCGCATATGAAGCCGTCAACGATGCAATATCAGATGAAATTAAAAATATAAAATATGACATAGCCATAAATCTTTCTCATGACGAATTCAGTGTCTATTTTCTTTATATGCTGAATTCTAAAAGAAATATCGGTATTTCTATAACCCGCGAAGGAAATATAGTTTCTAACGATAAAATGATAGCATATTTGTTTTCTGCGGTCAGGAACAGAAAGGCAAGCGTCTTAAATCTTGTAGATATTTACACAAGATGTCTTGACGGGCTGCCTGAAAACAGAAATAAATATTATGCTGCAGACAGAAATGAAATAGCGCTGTCTTTTAAAAATAAAAATATTGCAAAATTCAAAAATAATTTAAAAGAATACGGTATAAGACCTGATAAAGGGGACATAATAGTATCTTTTGCAATAGGCGCTTCAATAAAGTCAAAGAGATGGCATATGGATTATTTTGCCGCACTTGCCCGTATGCTTTTAAATTATAGCGCTAAAATAAAAATAGTGCTATTGGGCGCCCCTTACGATATAGAAAACGGACTCTATATAGAAAAAAAAATTGCCGAAACAGAAACCGGAGAAGGATGCGTATCAGCTCAAAGACTCATAAATCTTACAGGCAAAACATCTATCGCAGGTCTGATTTATACCGTGGGAGCGAGCAAACTTCTTATAACTCACGATACCGGAACAATGCATATAGGCGTCGGTCTGCATAAAGACCTTATAGTTATTTATACCGGACACGTAGGATTTATGGAAACAGGGCCTTATGCCGAAAATATGGCGCTTGTTACGCCAGACATCAGCTGTTTCCCGTGCGATTTTCATATTAAGTGTATGAATCAAGTCTGTAAAAATCTTATTAAACCTGAATATATTTTTGATATTGCAAAAACTAAATTGGAAAAGAATCTTAATATTGCGAATATTTCTAATATTTCTAATATTTCTAATAATTCTAATATTTCAGGCGTTTCAAGGTTCTCTGATGTTTCCGATTTTGCAGATGCTAAAAAATATTTTTCAAAATACAAAAACAGCGGTATCATACCGTATATTTCAAGGTTTGATGCGAACGGATTTATAGACTTTTTACCAGCAGCCGGAGGCAGACTGACGCTTAAAGCCCTAAAGCTGAGGATCTTGAAACTTTCGCTCGAATATTTTTATATACAAGATTTTAAACTTAATTCAGACAGGAAAAACAAGACTGACGATCGCAGTTATGATAACAATAACGACGGTACTAAAAAAAGTAACAACAGCGGTAATAATGGCGGTGAGTTTAATAATAACGACGGTAATAAAAAACGCAGCAGCAGCAACAATAATAATAATGGCGGTTATGACAAGAATAGCGGCATACATCATGAAGTAGACCTTTTTATTGATTGTTTCAGCGAAGTTACAGATATATATGATGCTTACGATGCGGAAGGCGGCGTAGATGACGAAATTAGCACTATCGATAATATGCTCTGTTTATGCGAGGAAGGTATGGATGAAGCAAAAAATATGGTAAATATAGCTTTGAACGACCCTCTTAACTTGAAAAAAATAGATAACGTAATGACCAATATGAAATCTATAGATTATAATCTGCAGCATATTGCATCGCCTTACGATGAACTATGTCTTATAAATTATATTCATGTTATAAATTTAAACAGTACCGTCAGTTATGATATATTCGGCATGGCTGTGGATTCGCTGAAGAATTACAGCGGTTATAAACACCAGCTGCTCATATTCAAGAAAATATGGTCGCTATTTTTTGATAAACTTTCAATAAAATACAGAACCGGCAGAACTGGCAAGAAAGAGAAATAACTTTAAATTTTATAGACTTAATCTATAATTAAATAATAATTAAACCATAATTAAGTCATAATTAAATCTTCTGTAATTTATTTATAGCAAATATTAAGAAGATATGCGCAAATATAATAAGATATAATTTAATATGCTCGTATTTATTGTAATATTATGAATAATGAACGTACCGGAACAGAAAAACGCATTATAGCAGTAGTCGGAGTACCGAGAAGCGGAACGAGTGCCATCGCTAAAGGACTTGATGCGCTCGGCATAGACATTGGAAAAGCTCTTCATAGTCCTTCAGGTGTCGGAAATGAAAAAGGTTTTTTTGAGGATGCAGATATTAATTCGCTTAATTATGGATTGCTAAAAATATTAACAGGCAAACCGGATAATGCAATTTTAATAAATTTGAGCAATATACCGGAAAAAGCTATAACTATTTTTAAAGATACTGCTAAAAATATTCTTAAAGAACGATTAAGCAATACAGATATTTTTGGTTTTAAAGACCCGTTTATTGCGAAGCTGCTGCCAATATGGCAGGAAATTTTCAAAGAACTTAAATTAAATGTTTCGTTTGTTGTTGTCTGCAGAAATCCGAAAAGCTCTGCTTTTTCTATGGTTAAGCGGGGAAATATGGACATTATCATTGCGTATTATATATGGCTGAGCGGTATGGTTTCTGTTTTAGACTGTATTTTAAACCCTGTATTAAGATTTGATTCTGTTTTTGTCGATTACGACGATATGCTTGAAAATCCTGAGGCTCAGCTCCTAAAAATTGCATTACGGCTAAAACTTAAAGTAGACCATGAAAATAATCCGGCTTTTAAAGAATATATGACGGATTTTTTAACAAATAGCATGAGGCATGCCGCTTTTACTATTGAAGATTTAAGAATTGACGAGAATATACCGCCGAAGGTTACAGAATTTTATATTTTATTAAGAAAATTATGTTCAGAAAATTTTTCTATAACAGATTTAAATGTTGCCAGAGAGTTTATAAAAATTAAAATATGGCTTAAAGAACTGCGCTCTACTATTTTTTTTATGCAGGCTTCTTATAATACCTTACTTGCCATGAATGAAGTACTTATAGACAAAGAAAATAAAATAGCAGAGCTTAGCAAAACTATTGATGCGCCCTCACAAAAATAAAAATAAACGAAAATAAATTGAAATAAATAAAAAGCAATAAATAAATAAATAATAACTATAAATAAATTGAAATAAATAAAAATAGATAAGATAAAAAGATAAAAAATGACTTCAAACATTATCTGGCAAAAACATATTATAAAGCGGGAAGACAGGGAAAAGCTAAACGGACATGGAGGTTTTGTTTTATGGTTTACCGGACTAAGCGGAAGCGGAAAAAGTACTATTGCCGGCTTGCTGGAAGCAGAACTGCATAAAAAGAAATTTCATACCTACCTTATGGACGGCGATAATATCAGACATAGGCTCAATACGGATTTGGGATTTTCTGATTTTGACAGAAATGAAAATATCAGAAGGACTGCCGAGGTAGCAAGGCTTTTTGCAGATGCCGGACTCATAACTATAGTGCCGTTTATTTCGCCTTTCAGGGATGGCAGACAATATGCAAAAGAAATTATCGGAGAAGATGATTTTGTAGAGGTCTTTATAGATGCGCCGCTTTACGACTGTGCCGCAAGAGATGCTAAAGGCTGGTATAGAAAGGCGTTTAACGGTGAAATAGATAATTATACGGGAGTAGATTCGCCTTATGAAAAGCCGCTGTCCGCAGATGTGCACATCAAGACGCCGAATATGTGTTTTGAAGACGCTGTGAGAAAAATTATTGATTATATTAAAAAAAATGAGTTGTTAAATTTATAATTTATATTATAATTGATATATTCAATTTTAGTCAAATTAGTTAAAAAACTTTATTGATATGTATTTATAGTTATTATTTATTTATTTATTGATATGTATTTATTTATATTCGGAGGAGTCAAATGCAGCTTTTTGTCGATGATAATCAGGTACAAGTTTTATCTGACTGGAAGACTATGAATGATATTTTATACGGCAGCATTAAAGATATTTTGCCGGAAGGCAGACTGATTAAGAAAATAAATGTTAACGGAAACGATTACAGCGAACTTATGGCAGATTCGGAAAAATCAAAAGCCGTGATTGTATCAAATGGCGATAATATAAAAATTACAACCATGAGCCATAAAGAAATGCTTGACGGGTCAATAAATTCTGTAATACTTTTTTTCAACGAGTTTAAAAAAGGTATTGATAAAACTGCAGACAGCATAAGGTGGGGCAATTATTCAGGAGGATTTACAGATTTTGCCGGCTATCTTAACGGATTAACCGTCTTTGTTCAGATAATGGATAAAATTGCTCAATTTGCAAAGCTTGATTATAATAATATTATTTACAAAGGAAAATCTATACAGTCTCATTTTAGTGATTTAGAAAAAGTACTGTCGTCTATCATGTCAACGCAGAAAGATGCCGATTATACACTGTTAAGCGATATTATAGAATTTGAATTAAAACCGGATATTGATATATGGCTCGGCATAATGGAAGAAATGAAAGGGGAGCTAAAACTTTTTAATTCATCAAATTAAATGTCGAAATTTTATTATAAGTTTAACAAACTACGAAAAAAATAAAGCAAATAAATAATATTTTATATGAAATTGTTTGATTATTATAAAAAAAATAATAGCAGCCCTTTTATGATAGACTGAATAGTTTTATTATTTTTTTTAAGATAATAACAGTTGTAATATCTGTACTTTGTTATGATATTATATAAACATTAAAAAATAATCTCAAAATTTAAATTTTTAAATTTTACAATTGACATTCTATAAGAAATATATTTAAATATAGCAGTATTGGCTGTATTAAATTATTAGAGGTAGTGCTGGTATTTTTAAATATTAAGAGTTTTATTAACTTTGTTCTAATAAATATAGATTTTGGTACTATTAAATTTAACACACTGTTGCAATGTTGTATTTATTTCTGTATAATAGACTATATAGTTGGTTGGTTGTAGCAGTTAATACGGCGGATATGTTTTTTGTTGTTCAATTCACTTACTGATTTGCGGGAATAGCTCAGTGGTAGAGCATCACCTTGCCAAGGTGAGGGTCGCGGGTTCAAGTCCCGTTTCCCGCTCCATTCAAAACAGCAGTATATTTTAACTGTAGGGGTTTTTGCAGTAATTTAACTAAATAATACAACTTGCGGAATATCGGATTTATTTTCAAAGTGGCATCCCAAAGCGTCTTTAATATTTTCTTTAAGTTCTTCGATAGTATCGTCTTCCGTAAAAATAGAATATCCTAAAGCTTTAGCGGTATATCCTGATTCAATATCTTTGCAGGCTATAAATATAATTTCATTCATAGTTTTTATCCTTTATTAGCAATATAAAAAGCATAAACAGATATCCTCTTATTTCACGCAGTTCGTTACGCAGTTCTTTAATTTCGGATTTAAGGACTTCTATAGATTCTTTTTCCATAATTATCTTCCAAATTTAATCTTATGTTCCGGCTTATTTTGCAGACTCTGCGTAAAGGCGTCGGGCTTATTAGATTCTTGGTTTACAAAAGGATTGTTTTCATGTTTATGTTGCGGCAACTCTTTTTCTGTCATATTAAATTTATTTGTAGCAATCTGCTCAAGTATTATAATATCTTCCTCAAACCTGTCTTTTAATATCGTATCTTCTTTATATGCTTCAGAATATCTATTTATTACATTGCTAATGTTTTTATGTATATTCTTAATAAAATCGATTTGTTCCGAATTAAGAATATCCGCATAATTATTGCCAATAAAAATAATATCGTGCAAATCCCTCGATGCCGTTCTGTTTTCAAAAGCCGCTTTTTTGAAATCAAATAAATATGGCAGTTTAAAAATTCTTTTGCCATTTATAATATTAGTCTCATCGTTATCGAATTTTCTTCTGAAAGACATTTCTATTTTGAGTTTAAAAATATCGTTATTATATAAATTTTTATAATCTATTATATATCTCTTAACATCATCTGTATCTTTTTTTAAATTAATATTGATTAAATTAAGTTTATTTTCTCCGTAAAATGATAAAAAAGATTCTTTTATGACTGACTCAAGATTTATGTGCTTATTTGCGTCAAAATCGAGATCTAACGACATTCTATCAAGATTATATCCAAATAATAAAGCAGTACCGCCTTTAAGAGCAAGCGGAAGATTATTCTGATATATTTTTTTGGTTATAGCGTCCATTAAACTATAATGGATTATTTCTTTATCATTTAACAAATTCATTTTTCCACATTAAGAGGATATCTTTTTCTTTATTTTGAGCATGTGCGAGCATAATATTAAAATATTTCATAAATTCTGTTACGTCTTCGTCTTCCAATAAATAATCATTAAAAATAACATGGTCGGGATAACGTTTAAGAACAAATATATTATGATATACCATATCGGCTATAGCCCTTGCGGGAGACGCGCACTTAATATTATTGTCTATAGATTTAGAAAAATCGCCTGAAGAAACTAATCCGGCATTGCCGAATAGCTCTGTAGTATCCGCATAATCGATGCCGCTTATCGGCCAATTACCCGTTCTAATATTATCTAAAATATGCCAGTCTGCGCCGGTAATATTTAAAGCACCGAATCCTGTTATGTATTTTGTATTTTCGTTTTCCATAATCTTATTATAACATATTTTTCAATTCACGAAATATTCGCTTAAGTCTTCGACTTCTTTTAACGGAGTTCTTTTCTTGTAGTGTTCTACATAGTCTTTAAACCAGTCTTCTCCGCCTTTAAGTTTTACCGCTTTCGCAAGGCGTCTTGCGTATTCGTCTGACTGGATCAGGGCGGTGATGTTTTCGTCTAGGTTTAATTGCGCCAAGCGGGTTACGTTTTCCTGCTTGATAAGATAATCCCTTTGGGGCGTTCCTTTCACGACCATTTCGAATTCGTTTTCCGTAAGTCCGAAGGTATTGATATAGAGATTTTTCATATCCGTCGTATCTGCTTTGTAACTCGGTAAGAATATTTTAGTAGATACGTTAGTAAGAACGCTCGAGAGCATTTTTTGATTTTCTGCCACGTGCATAGGGTCTTGAGTAGCGAATACTACTATAGTATTTAACTTCCTTAAAGTCTGAAGCCATTCCTGCATTTTGCCGGCAAAAATCGGATGCTGAAGTTCGAACCATGATTCGTCTAAAATTATTATCGTTGGAATTAAAGAACTTAAAGATGAATCAATTCTTTGAAAAAGGTACATTAATAAAGGCGCTATTACTTTAGAATTATTGGCTCCGCTTAAGTTCTTCATTTCGAATACGGTATATTTTGAAAGATTAAGCATATCGACCGGATTATTGAAGTAGTTTTTATATTCTCCTGTTACCCAAGGACGCAGTTTATCCGATAAATTCGTTGGCAGGATACTTGAGAAAGACTCAAGAACGTGTTTATTTTTCGGAAGATTTGCGACGAGTTCTATGGCTTTCCATAACTGCTTTAAGTCTTCGTCGTCCATGGAATATCCGAACGACTCTATTAATACCTGCAGGAAATCTCTTAAAAAGCTTTTCCCGCCTTTTGCGCTTATCAATGCTATAGGATTTAAAAATGTTCTTTTTTCCGGCTTAAAATCGACGTGAAGGCCGTTCTGCGCTAAAGACAAAATCTCTGCGGTATAGCCGAAATCGAAGAAATATACCTGAGGGTCGTATTTCATATATTGCGCCGCCAAGAAGTTTAAAAGAACCGATTTACCGGCGCCGGTCGGTCCGAATATCACGGTATGTCCGACGTCTTTTACGTGAAAATTGAAGTAGAATAAAGTTTTGTGTTTCGTTTCGAAAGCGCAAAGAGCAGGCGCTTTAAGGTGAGAGTTAAACTTATCGCCTATTAAAATAGTCCTGAAAGGAACGTAGTCAACAAAATTACCGAGGCTTACCATAAAAGAGCGGGGATTTAATTTCTCTCCGCCTGGCACGGAAGAAAAATAGGCGGAAAGCTTATTTAAGTTTTCGGTAAGGACTTGGTAGGACTTATTTTTAAGTACGCCTTCTATTTTAGCGCACGTTTCTTCAGCTTCTTTTTCCGTCTTTCCCCATGCTATAAAATTTACGGAACTTATTCCGAAAGGGCGCACGAGGTCAAGTTCCTGCATAGATTCGTTCGTATCGTAAACGTAACTCATTTTAGTCTCATCTATTAATTGAGTTTCTTCGCCGGTCGTCGTTTCGGATATTTGATGAAGAAGGGTCTTTCTCGTTACGAAATAATGTCTTCTTCTTTTTTTCATTAAGCTTTTCGCTTTTTCTTTCGATAGAAATGAAAACGAACATGAAAACTTTAGTTCTTTATCTAAAGAAAGAAGACCGTCTAATACGCCCGGCTCAGTTTCCTGCGGAAAATCTTTTACGCTTAAGACTTTGTATATTGAAGAATCTAACTTGATAGCTTCCTCGTAGTCCGCGTCCACCGTAAAATCAGTTAAATATTCGTCTAAGAAAGCGTAATCCGGAAGTCTTATTCCTTGTCTTAAATCCTTCGCAGGATTAAGTATAAAGTAGTAAGAGGCTAAGAGTTCTTCGTCTTTCAGCCTTTCAAGTCCGAGTTTTGGCAAAGATTCTATGATACCGCCTAGTTCTTTATTTACGATTCTAAGTCTTTCCTTAAGTTCTTTAATCACGTCTTCTTTAGTCTTTTTTTCGCTTAAGGATTTAACTTTTTCAGTTATTTTTTTTCCGTCTCTTTCAAAAACTTTTTTAAATATTCTTAATTTCGACTTATTTTCCCTGTAAATAAAAGATAAATATATATTATTGACATAGTTTTTATTCCTTAAAACCCTTTCTTTATACTTTTTATCGATGTATTTTGAGACGGAAGACTTAAATTCGATATCCGGATAGTAGTAGTTTCTTTTTCTTATTAAAAAAAACGATACCGTCCAGTTCTCACTCAGTCCTTTTAGAGCGTCTTCAAGCCTGTCGGCGTAGTAACTGATGAAATCGCTTCCAAAGGTTTCTAAATCTATTCCTTTTACCTTAAAAAGGGCGCATAAACCTTCATCTTTAAGCCTTATAGTGTCAGGACTTGCCAAAGAAAATAATGGAAGAAGTTCGGAAGCCTGCGGTTTTAAATTAGCTTTCGTATATTTTTTTAAGTCTATCATTGTATTTTAAGCCCCAAAGATTTAGATACGTGATCTTTAAAAGTGCCAAATCCTTTTTTGGAAAGTTCCGGAGTAAGTTCCCCGTAGTGCACTAAAGGAATAGCGTCAGCAAATTTATGCAAAGTGCTTGCAATGTTTTTCATAGTCTCTTCGCCTTCAGCCTGCCACCTTCCTGCCTGCGGATTAGCGGCAAAAAGAAATTTTTTTCTGTTTTCTTCCGTATTTTTTAGTTTCACTTCCCCGTTTTTTTCCATCCCGAGCGCAAGGACTTTCTGGTCGTTAGTCTTAACGGAAATTACGTCTTTATCTATCTTTATTACCCCGAAAGTATCCGCTTTAACTAATTTACCTTCGTAAGGCGTTAATTTATCGTTCGGCTCCATTGCTAAGACCGGCGATTTTTTAATTAAGTCTTCGCAATAGGAAAGGTCTTTTTCAAAAACTTCATCCGGTTTAACTCCAGGTTTAAGACGTCCTA
>JAJYQS010000110.1 GCA_021794475.1 bacterium
ATAAATCGTCCATGAGAAGCTCGCCGAAATTATTAATGCCTATATATGTAGTTTCAATACCTTGAGTTTCTAAGAATTGAAAAGTATTTAAAACGGCATGATGCTCTACCGCCGTTGTGATAATATGCAGTTTTCTATTTTTATCAATAGACTTTAGATGATTAATATATCCTACGATAGCAAGATTTATAGATTCTGTGCCTGAAGATGTAAAGATCAATTCATCTTCGGAATTGGCATCTAAAAACAATTTAATAAACTGTCTTGAATCCTCTATTAAGATTCTTGCAGTCCTTCCCTCTTCATAAAGGCTGGAAGGATTTCCTGAAACATTCTTTAAAACATCGCACACGCCTTCTAAGACATCCGGGTCTAAAGGCGTTGTGGCGTTATAGTCTAAATAGATTCTTGGCATTGTTATGTTTAAATTTATTTTGCAATTTACTTACAATTTACTTACATTATATTGTGATTTATTGTGTTATATCGCAACTTATTGTATTGCACTATAACTATTTACGATTTATTACAATTTTTATCGGCATTTTCTAAAGTTTCCGGCAAGTCATTATTCTTAATATTATAATTATTCTTGATATCATATTCCGATATAACATCTGCAATAGAAATTGAATTAAGAAACTCTATAATTTTTGAAGATATGGAATTCCACATGTCAAAAGCCAAACATATCGATTGCCTTTCGCATCCTTTTTTATTATGTTCTTTGCTGACGCAGCTTATAATGTCGATAGGCTCAACCGAAGCAATCAGGTCGCCTATAAATATTTTTGACGGCTCCTGATTAAGGAGATAGCCGCCGCCGGGACCTCTAAGACTTTTAACTATTCCTGCCTTCTTCAATGTAAAAAAAATCTGTTCTAAATATGTTAAAGATATAGATTCACGCTTAGCAATATCTTTTAAACTGATAGGCACGCTATTATTCTTTGAATTGTATGCAAGGTCGATAATGGCTCTTACCGCATATTGACCTCTGGAAGATAATCTCATATTTTGTTAGTTTGAATTATTTAGCAATTTAGCATTTGAATGACTTAATATTTGAATTAATCAGCATCTAAACTATTTAGCATCTGAATTACTAAGCATTTAAATTATACTTAGTGCATAGATTATTTATAAATTATTTAGCATCTGAATGTATATCTATATTTTTTATTTTATTTTCTAATTCTGTAATTCTTTGCTTTAATGTTTCAATCTCATAATAATTGGGGTCAAAAAGCTTGTGATGTTCAAGGTCTACATGGTCATGAACTTCAGATTCGTCTCTCTTAATAGATTTAGCAGGAACTCCCGCCACCGTAGAATGAGGCGGAACACCGCTGACAACAACCGAATTGGAACCTATTTTGCTGTCATGCCCTACCGTAAACGGACCTAATATTTTTGCTCCTGCTCCTATCATAACATTATCTTCAATGGTTGGATGCCTCTTTTCTTTTTTCCAGCTTATTCCTCCCAGCGTAACCCCGTGATATATTGTAACGTCATTGCCTATTTCAGCCGTTTCGCCTATAACAACCCCCATACCGTGGTCTATAAAAAACCTTCTGCCTATTTTAGCTCCTGGATGAATTTCTATACCGGTAATAAATCGTGCAAATTGAGATACTAGTCTTGCCGGCAGTTTAACGTTATGAATCCATAAAAAATGTGATACTTTATGAAAATATATCGCATGAAGTCCGGGATAGCAAAGCAAAACCTCTAAAGTGCTTCTTGCCGCAGGGTCTCTTTCAAATACTGAACTAATATCTTCTTTTATGATTTTAAACATTAAATTATATATTTCTCAATAATTTTAACTATATTAATAATTTTAATAATTTTAATAATTTTAATAATTTTAATAATTTTTTTTTGAATTATTAGAATTATGTTATATAATGAAAAATCAAGCTGACATATCACAATTATATCATTGCATTATTACACAGTTATACTAATATAACAAATTTTATATCATTTTTAAATATGATTATAAATAAGTTAGGAATTTAAAAGAAACATAACACTAAAAAAAATCAGGAGCGAAAGAAAAAATGGAGAAAGTCATTGTAAAAATTATTACTAAAAATCCGCCTCACGGAAGGTGCAGGATGTACACTTCTATAGTATGGCTTATGATGAATTATTATAAAAATGTTACAATAAACATTATGCCTGAAATTTATAAAAACGCCGATGACCCTGATGCTCCATGCGTTATAGTCAACGGGAAACTCATAGAACCATCTAATACAATTTATGTTTCAGGAGAAGATTTAGTATGCGCTATGAATGAAGCAGGAGCGATATCATATGAAGAAATCCAACCCGATATTCTTAAATTTGACGAAATTATTGAACAATGTCTGAGTTGATAACGTACTATATATATGAAAAATGTTAAAAAAACCGTAGCCGTTGCCATGTCCGGAGGCGTGGATAGTTCTGTAAGCGCTATTATACTGAAAAATAAAGGGTTTAATGTCATAGGACTTTCAATGCGTCTTATCGGAGACTTGAATAATAAAGAGCCGGCTGAGAAAAGCTGCTGTTCCGTGTCAGACCTAATTGACGCAAAAAGGGTTTGCGTAAAATTGGGCATACCGCATTTTGTTATAAATCTTGAAGATGAATTTAAAGAAAATGTTATTGCTCAATTCACTAAAGAATACCTTGAAGGAAAAACACCGAATCCATGCATATTATGCAATAAGATTTTAAAATTTGATATTTTGCTCAAAAGAGCCGCGCAGCTTGGCGCAGATTATCTGGCGACCGGACATTACGCAAGGATAACAAAAAAATTAAACGGCGGATTTGGTCTCATAAAAGCAAAAGACCCCTTAAAAGACCAGTCGTACGTTTTATATAATTTAAATCAAAAACTATTAAGCAGACTAATCTTCCCCGTGGGCAATTTACATAAATCCGAGATTAGAAAAATAGCGCTGGAAAATGGATTCAACGAAATTTCAAAAAAGAAAGACAGCGTTGAAATCTGTTTTATACCGGATGGGAATTATCATAAATTTATATTAGATCAATTGAAATATTCCTGCAATAACGGCAGCGATAATAACAACGACGGCAATAACGGTTACGAAACCTATAACCGATATAGCGGCTGCATTAGAAATATGTCCGGCGAAATTATCGGAAAACATAACGGGATATTTCAATATACCGTAGGGCAGAGAAAAAGACTGGGGATATCTTCTGTTAATCCATTATATGTAATTAAAATAGACTCTGCGACAAAAGATATATTTGTCGGAGCTATGAACGAATGCTTCGGCTCGGAACTTTATATAAATGATTTTAATTTTATCGACGACTTATATAAAAATATGCTTTCAGAATTAAACTTGACGGCAAAAATAAGATATTCTTCTTTAAATTACGAATGTTCTGCGGAAATTATAAATCATGAAATACCAAAAACAGCTAACATTACGGACAGGGTAAAAATTACATTTAAAGAACCTGTCAAATTCATAACCCCCGGGCAATCGGCAGTTTTATACAGCGGTATGAAAGTTATAGGCGGCGGAGTAATCGAGGCATAGCAGTTTTTTCACATAATTTAATATAATCAGATATAATTGTTAAAAGTATGGTATGATAAAATCTCATAAAGGAAACAATGAAAAACTTATTGGAATGAACGGCAATGCGCCGAATACCGATAGCGAAACATCACAGGATATAACCGCTCTGTTAAATATAAACCAGATTAATACCATTGAAAAACTTATAGGTTATACATTTAAAAATAAAATATATTTAATTACGGCATTAATTCATAAGTCTTTTAATAATGAAATAAATTATGAACGGTTGGAATTTCTTGGAGATTCTGTAATAAATACAATTTATTCAGAGGTTTTATATAAATATTTCTCTTTGTATAATGAAGGCGACTTATCAAAATTGAAAGCAATCCTGATAAGTTTGGATAATCTGGCTGAAATAGCCGGAAAATTAACAATCAACGATTATATTATTATGGAAAAAGGTGAAATTCTTACAGGAGGCAGAAATAAAAAAAGAATAATAGGCAATGTATATGAATCTATTGCAGGGGCTATTTTTTTAGATTCTTCATACAATACGGCAAAGACGATATTGTTAAATCATTTAAAATACAGCAGCTATTTTTCAAGTCTTGCAAATTTTGACAATAAAAATGCAAATATAGAAACCGATTGTAAATCGGCATTGCAGGAGTTAATCCAAAAAAAACATAACACCGTGCCGCAATATTTTGTTTTAAACAAAGAAGGACCTGACCACAGGAGTATATTTTCAGTATGCGTAAAAATCAATAATAAAATTTACGGCTACGGCAAAGGCGAAACAAAAAAGCATGCTGAACAATCTGCCGCATTAGCCGCATTAGACCGGTTATCCGAAGAAAATAATAAATAAGGAATTAGTAAAATAATATGAACAAAAATAAATTTATGACAATGCTTATAGGAAGACCTAACGTCGGCAAATCCACCATTTTTAATAAGCTGATAGGTGCGAAAACAGCCCATACTTCCGATATTGCAGGAACGACTATCGATGTTAACACAAAAGAAGTATCTTATATGAATACTGATTTTTTGCTTGCGGATTCAGGTGGTTTCAATCTGCATCCCGCTAACGAATTAGAAAAACAAATAATACATATGGTATTTAAATACGCGGAAAAGGTTGACCTGTTCCTGCTCGTAGTGGACTACAAAGCGGGACTTATTCCCGAAGATATTGAAATTTACAGAAATTTTATTAAATACGGGGTTAATATTTTTTTATTGATTAACAAAGTTGACTCTATAAAAAATATTGAAAATGCCTTATCGGAATTCGGGAAAATAGGGATAAAAAATAAATTTGCTCTGAGCGCAGAAAATTCTATAGGCATTGACGATGTGCTTGAATCAATCGTTGAAGAATTTAAATCTTCTAACCTCAAATGCAAAAAAGATAAGAATATTGATGGGACTATCAAAATTGCAATAGTCGGCAAACCTAACAGCGGTAAATCGACTTATATCAATACCGTATTAAAAGATAATCTGATACAGACCGGCGATAAACCGGGCACGACAAGAGATTCTATAGATTCTGTATTTAATTATAAATGCAAGAAAATAATTTTAATAGACACCGCCGGCATCAGAAAAAAATCTAAACTTGATTTTAATTCGGCAAATTTTCAAAAACAGACAATTTCTTCAATTGAAAGGGCGGACATAGTATGCGTATTTATTGATATACAGCATGGCTTAACACATGATGATTTGTCTCTGCTAAAATTGGTCACGGTTGGAAAAAAACAGTTCTTAATTGCCTTTACAAAATGGGATATTATCAAAATTGATTCGGAAAGCAATACAATTCAGGATATAAAAAATGAAATAGAATTAAATCTGAAAGAATTCGCCGATTCGCACTATATCTTTATTTCATCGAAAGAAAATAAAAATATATACAAAATAATAGATATCTGCATTGAAATATACGGTTCCAGAAATATAAAAATAAGAACTTCAGATATAAACGAATTTATATCCGTTCAAAAAAATAATTTGCTGAAAGGCAATATATTTAAACATATCGCTTACGGAGTACAGAAAAATACGGATGAAATTTTTATGCCTACTTTTATTTTTTTTACGGATAACAAGGGGAAAATATTCAGCATGAAAGATATAAAATTTATACGAAACACAATCAAAACATATTTTAAAATAAAATCAAATGTTGAGGTTCTAATTGAATATAAAAATTACCAAAAATAATATCAAAAATAAAAGAAATCAGGTTTTTTCTGCTTAAATTTTTGATAAAAGAAAAGCGCCGCTTAATGAACCAAAATATACGAAACCGGTAAACTAGTTATAAAAGAATTTTTTGATAAAAAAAGCGCCGCTTAATGAACCGCATAAAAAAGCTGCTATTGCTTACTTTATTTTATTACTTAATTCGTCAATCTTAGCTTCCAATTTTTGAATTTTTTTAGTTAACTCATCAATATCGTAGGTGGTGGCAAAGTTCATTTCGTCTAAAAGTATATCAGATACCTTTTCTTTTAGTCCATGCAAAATAATGGAAGATTCATGCGTAACTATATCGATGATTTGTTCTGCCGATTCCTTGCTTTCTTCGTCGGAAATATCAACATAATCGTCTAATTTTTCTTGCGCTATAATCGAAAATCCCTTTAACGCTTTCAGAATTAAATCTATACTTTCAGACATATCTATTTTCCTTCCTTTTAATTTTTATATAATTTATTTTAATTTATTTTGTTTAATCTTAGACATTACCGCTCTGAAAGAAATATTATGTCTTGAAAAACCCATTTCCGCATAGCTGCCGCCAAGCGCAACGCCTATAAGCTGCGGCAGATGTAATACCGGAAGCGATAATTTCTTATTTATATTCATAGCCGCCACGCCTTGATATGTGTCTAAACTCAGATGGCATAAAGGGCATGGCGTAACCATGACATCTGCCTTATTTTGCTGAGCCTCATAAATAGCATTTCCTGCCAAAGAAGTGGAAGTAACCTCGTTAACGAGTATAGTCTGAAATCCGCAGCATTTAGTTCTTCTTATATAAGAAACCGGTTCGGCACCTAAAGCCTTTATTAATTCTTCAAACCCCGACGGATTTTCAACATCGTCAAACTTGACAACGCTGCTTGGTCTTAATATGTGACATCCGTAAAAAGGAGCAACCTTAACACCGTCTAAAGTATAGGTAATGGCTTGTTTCAGTTTATCTAATCCTATTTCATCCCTGATTATATAAAGCAAATGCTTAACTTTGACGGTACCGCTATATTTAAGCCCTATCTTGGAAAGATAGGCATTCGTTTTTTCTAAGGATTCAGGATTATTTATAAGTTCTTCATTAACTTCGCTCAATGTTAAAGTACAAGTATTACACACGGTTAAAATATCATATCCTAACTTTTCAGCCAAAGCTAACGTTCTTCCATTGATATATAATTTTAAATTATGGTCAAATCCATCTACTACGCCCCCGCCGCAACAGGATGCCTCCGGCATATCAATTAAATTGATGCCAAGTTTTTTTGCAATAAACCTTGTAGAGTTATCTAATTCTTTTCCGCTTTCCTGCGCAACGCAGCCGGGATAGTATGCGTAATTAATCATGTTTTTCCTCCAGATTTAAGTCTTTAAAGGCCACTCTAATATCTTCCATATCTTTTATAAGTTTAAGTCTGAGAGGAGGCATCTTTCCTTTAAGTCCTGCGCCTATAGCAACGGGCAGGTCGTTTAAAATACCGGATATACCGACCGAATCCACTGCTACTTTGATTTCATCAAGTCTTCCCGTTTCCTGAATAGACCTTGCAATTCCGATAATATGTTTTGCGCCTTTAGAAAAAGTTATAGAGTTTTTAATAGCTTTTTCGTGCATTCTAACAATCACTTTAACGGGCGAAATTCCTTTAGGGCAGAATTCCTCACATGCCTGACAATGAACGCAGTCAAACATTCCTGCCGGCTTTGACCCGTTCACAAGCCGAGAACCGTTTTTATCATTATCTCTCGGGTCTTCGCTGTATCTGTATAATTTAGCAAGGGCGGCAGGTCCTAAATATTTTGAATTTGCTACGACGCCTCCGCATTCAGAATAGCAGCATTCGC
The DNA here is from genome assembly GCA_021794475.1 of bacterium. Taxonomy (GTDB): domain Bacteria; phylum SZUA-79; class SZUA-79; order Acidulodesulfobacterales; family Acidulodesulfobacteraceae; genus Acididesulfobacter. Next base: position 7,689 of record JAJYQS010000110.1, read on the forward strand.
ACAATATACAGTTAGGGGTATCGTTGTTCCCCGTTAAATTTTGAAACTCGATTTTATAATATACAGGCTGTTTGATTTTTTCGCCTTCTTTCAATGCTTTAAAATCGTCGTCTATATGGTCTGTTTTCCCAAGCAGGTATGGTTTAATTTCTTTAATCTTATCAAAAAAAGCTTCCTGGTCAACTATAAGGTCTCTTATTATAGGCATATTGCCAAGAGGGTCCACTTTTATGACGCCGAATTTTTCAATCTCTGCGCTTACCTGCGTTTTACACGCAAGTTTGGTGATGCCGTTTATTTTCATAGCGCATGAACCGCAAATAGCGCTTCTGCATGACCTCCTGAAACTTAACGTTCCATCAATCTCTGCCTTAACCTTCATCAACGCGTTTAAAACCGTCATACCTGGAAAATCATTAAGTACATATTCCTTGTAATAGGGTTTTTCGTCAATCTCAGGATTAAATCTATAACTTTTAACTGTGAACTCCATTATTTGCGACTCCTTAAGCTATAATCTCCGATTAGTATCTGTGTTATTATATTGGATAACGCAAGTTATGTTTACGTATCCATAATTTTTTACAACCTGAATTTTTTATAACCTGTTAATACGTTCTCGGCTGCGGTTTGAACTTTGTAATTTTTACCGGACTAAAATCAAAATCAATTCCGCCGCTTGCATTTAATTTTGCTATTGTGTGTTTTAGCCATTTATCATCGTCTCTTTCGGGAAAATCATTTCTATAATGGGCTCCTCTGGACTCCTGCCTCATTATAGCGCCTCTGGCTATAATTTCTGCTATAAGCAATATATTTTTAAATTCGAATGCTTCGACAATATCCGTGTTGAAAAGATGCGATTTATCGTCAACCCCGATATTTTTTGCGCGCTCTTTAAGCTCTTCTATCTTTTCTATAGCTTTTTTCATAAGAGATTCTTCCCTGAACACGCCTACGTTTTTGCGCATATCCTCTTGCAGTTCTGCTTTGAGCAAACCGTGTCTTTCTTTGCCCGCTGATTTCTTAATGTTTTCGAATATCTCTTCGTCCCTTCTTACTGCAGATTCGTCAAATTTGCCAAAATCAACATTTTTAATGTATTCAGCCATATCTATTCCCGCCCGCCGTCCGAAAACTATCGTATCCAGAAGCGAATTTCCGCCTAATCTGTTTGCGCCGTGAACGCTGACGCAGGCAGATTCCCCTGCAGAATAAAAACCCTCCACCGTTGTTCTGCCGTTGCTATCTGTTTTAATACCTCCCATAGAATAGTGGACTCCCGGTCTTATAGGTATCGGCTCGTAAATAGGGTTGACTCCCTCAAAATCAATTGAAAGCTGCATAATTTGCGGCAATTTTTCCATTATTTTTTCTTTTCCCAGATGACGCACATCAAGCAGGATAGCTCCGTCAATGCCCCTTCCTTCATTAATTTCCGTCTGTTCGGCTCTTGCCACGACATCACGCGGGGCCAATTCCATTGCTTTCGGAGCATATTTAGACATAAATCTGACTCCAAGCGAATTTAAAAGATAGGCTCCTTCGCCCCTTGCCCCTTCCGTAACAAGAATGCCTGTACTTTTAAGGGTCGTAGGATGAAACTGGACAAATTCCATGTCCATAAGAGGAACATCTGCTCTGATAGCAACCGACATGCCGTCACCGGTATTTATTAACGCGTTTGTGTTGGAGGAATACACCTGACCATACCCGCCTGTTGCAAATAAAACAGACTTTGCGGCAATGCCGTGAAACCTTCCCTCTCTTATATCATAAGCTACTACCCCGCTTATTTTTCCGTTATCGACGACTAAACTTGTGACAAAATATTCATATAGAATTTTCGTATTATATTTAAGAACGTTATCAAACAATCCGTGGAGCATCATATGCCCTACAGCATCGGCATAATAGCATGACCTGGGGAAACTTTGTCCTCCGAACGGTCTTTGCGCAATGCCGCCTTTATCATTTCTGTTAAATACTACCCCCATTTTTTGTAATTCAAGTATATTGCCCGGGGCTTCGCTTGTTAATATCTCAATAGCGTCCTGGTCGCCTATATAGTCGCTGCCTTTAACGGTGTCAAAAAAATGCGACTCCCACGAATCATTTTCGTCAAAAGCGGCATTAACCCCGCCCTGAGCAGCACCTGAGTGCGACCTTGTAGGATATACTTTACTTACTATTACTGCATCTACGCCTCTTTTTCTAAGTTCGACGCATGCTCTCAGCCCTGCAAGTCCCGCACCAACTATAATAACATCATGTTTTAGCATTT
>JAJYQS010000033.1 GCA_021794475.1 bacterium
TGGCTATAAAACTGAGCAGCAAGGCAGAAACGCCTATTACAATAAATTCATCGACGGTCATTCTTACGGGTAAATCAGTTATGTAATAGACAGACGACGGCAGTTTAATTATATGATAAACTTCCTCAATATAACTGATTAGAAAACCTGCGCTTAAACCTATGAATGTTCCGATTAATCCGATTACGACGCCCTGAATTATAAAAATTTGCATTATATTTTTTGAACTTGCCCCTATAGATTTTAATATTGCTATATCCTTTCTTTTTTCCATTACAACCATTATCAGCGTAGATATAATATTAAATGCCGCAACCAGCACTATTAGCGAAAGAATAACAAACATCGTAAGCTTTTCAAGTTTTAATGCGGCAAACAGGTTTTTATTGAGCTGTTCCCAGCTTAGAGCGTAATAAGGAGAATGTAAAGTTTTGTCGATAGCGGCGGCAACCGGCATTGCATTATTGATATTATAAAGCTCTACTTCCATGCCTGTTACTTCATTATGAGTTAATCCGATAAAATTTTGCGCATTTTTTAAAGAAATAAAAGAGAATGTGGAATCATAGTTATACATACCGCTATTCATAATGCCGCCGACAATAAATGTTTCCGATTTTGGCATTATACCGAAAGGAGTGATTTCCCCCTGCGGAGAAATAACGCTTATTTTGCTGCCTATTTCTACCCCAAGCCTTTGAGCTAAAACCTTCCCGAGAATTATTTCGTTATGTTTGTTTTTATTTAAAGATTGCAGGCTGCCTTTTATAATATATTTGCCAAGATTGGTAGCTTTTGATTCACTTCCGATATCTACCCCTCTTAGCACGCTTCCGGCAGATGTAGTGTCGGAGGACAGCATAACATCTGTATATATAAAAGGAGCAACCTCTTTGACGCCTTTTATTTTACTTATCTTTTTAGCAATCTGCCTGTAATCCGGCATTAACCCGCCATAATTTAAAACAACTACCTGAGATTCTATGCCTACAATTTTTTCTTCCAGCGCATGGTCAAAACCGTTCATAACTGAAATTACTACAATAAGAGCCATAACACCTATAGCTATTCCGGCTATTGAAATAAAACTCAGAAGGGATATAAAAGAATTCCCCTTCGGTTTTAAGTAATGCAATGCAACTTTTGTTTGAAAATTCATAAAGTTATTTTATTTTATTTGACTGGTTTAAGCAACGGAAATAAAATAACATCCCTTATAGAGTAAGAATTAGTTAAAAGCATAACAAGTCTGTCTATACCTATGCCGCATCCTGCGGCGGGAGGAAGACCGTATTTTAACGCTTCTATATAATCTTCATCTATTTCTGCCGGCAGCCCTTCTTTTAGTTTAATGTCAACCTGAGACTTAAATCTTTCTTCCTGGTCAAACGGGTCGTTTAGTTCTGAAAAAGCATTTGCTAATTCTCTTCCTGCGACAAAAAATTCAAATCTGTCTACAACCTTCTGATTGGCATCATTTCTCCTTGCCAGAGGGGAACTTTCTACAGGATAATGCGTCACAAAAGTCGGATTTAGCAGTTTAGATTCTACCGTTTCTTCAAATAAAACCGTCAATAACTCCCCATAGGTCATATTGTTATCAGCCGGCAAATTTAAATTTTGTAGAATTTTAATAATTTTGTCCGCAGAATCTACGTCTTCGGTTGAAAAACCTGCAACTTCATACAAACTATCCTGCAATTTAATCTTTTTAAAGGGCGGTGTAAAATTAATCTCCGTTCCTATATAATTTATTTCAAATTTTCCGCAAATATTTTCAACTAAGCCTGAGAGCATTTTTTCTACAAATTCCATCATATCTTCGTAATTGCTGTAAGCCATATAAAATTCAAGCATTGTAAATTCGGGATTATGCTTAACGGAAATTCCTTCATTTCTAAAATTTCTGCCGATTTCATATACTCTGTCAAATCCGCCGACTAATAATCTTTTTAAATAAAGTTCGGGGGCAACCCTCATGTAAAGTTCTAAATCTAATGCATTATGATGCGTTTTAAAAGGCCTTGCCGTAGCGCCTCCCGGGTTTGCATGCATTATTGGAGTTTCAACCTCTAAAAATCTGCTGTTATTTAAAAAAGCTCTTATATAATTAATAGTATCGGCTCTTTTTTTAAAAATATCCCGAACATCATCGTTTGCAATTAAATCAACATATCTTTTCCTGAAGCGGATTTCTATATCTTTAAGTCCGTGCCATTTTTCAGGCAGCGGCAGGACAGATTTAGTTAATAGTTTTATACTTTCGGTTTTAATAGTAAGCTCGTTTGTTTTTGTTCTGAATAAATGACCGGTGATACCGCATATATCGCCGGCATCCAAAAATTTGTCAAAAAGCTCGAAATCCTCATCCGAAACCGAACCTTTTTGTATATAGCATTGTATTTCACCGTAGCCGTCCCTTAATCTGAAAAAAGAAGCCTTTCCGAAATTTCTTATGATTAGAATTCTTCCGGATGTTTTGATATGTATATTATTTTCTTCAAGAAATTCTTTAGAAGCCTCATTGTATTCAGTTAAAATATCATCAATAATATTCTCTTTTATAAATTTGTTGTCAAACGGATTTATACCCTTTTCTTTTAATGTATTGAGCATGCTTATTCTATTTTTTTCTATAATATTTAATTCTTCATCTGCCATTTTTAACCGCCTTCTGTTTATAAATATTAAGATTATAAAACGCAATAAAAGTAAAATAATAAAAACTGCCGTAATCAAAAAAAACTTTACTATACCGGCTAAGAAATCCGGCTTATAAGATAACCGTTAATAAATTCATCTATATTGCCGTCAAAAACACTTTCGGTATCATATACTGTAACGCCTGTTCTATGGTCTTTAATAACCCTGTTGGGGTTAAGCGTATATGACCTTATCTGCGAGCCCCATGATATTTCTTTTTTATCACTTTGCAGTTTATTTTCTTCTTCCTCTTTCTGTTTTTTATAATAATCATAAAGCCTGGCTCTTAAAATTTTCATAGCGGTATCTTTGTTCTTATACTGAGACCTTTCGTTCTGACACGCTACTACCACACCCGTCGGCAAATGGGTAATCCTGACCGCCGAATCTGTCGTGTTAACATGCTGTCCGCCGGCGCCGCTTGACCTGTATGTGTCGATTCTTAAATCTTTTTCATCTATAATTATTTCTGAAGTATCTTCTATTTCAGGATAAACAAACACCGATGCAAACGATGTGTGTCTGCGTTTGTTGGCATCAAAAGGAGATATTCTGACAAGCCTGTGAACCCCCGTTTCCGATTTAAGATAGCCAAACGCGTACAGCCCTGAAACAATAAATGTTACGCTTTTTACGCCTGCTTCGTCCCCTGCGTTAAACTCCATAATATTCACCGGAAACTTTTTTTTATCTGCCCATCTTAAATACATCCTTAAAAGCATAGACGCAAAATCCATTGATTCTGTGCCGCCTGAACCTGCATGTATTTCAACAATCGCATTTAATTTATCGTCTTTTCCGGAAAGAGTTAATTCAATTTCTAATCTTAGAACTGTTTTTTCTAAAGTTTTTAAATTTTGTTCAATTTCCGCCAGCAATCCTGAATCATTTTCCTGTATGGCTAAACCTGCCAATTCTTTTAGATTATTAAATTCTTCATAAACCGCCATGAAAGGATTTAATCTATTTTCTAAATATGCTTTTTCCTTTAAAACAGAAGCGGATAAAGCCTGATTACTGAAAAAATTTTCGCCCGCCGAGATTTTATCAATTTCCTCTATCCTTTGATTGATTTTATCCGGGTCAAAGCCTCCTCCGTATTTTAGATAATTTATCATCTAAAATGTCTACATTTTTCTTTATAAAATCTATGTTAATTACGGCATCTTCATTAGGCGCATTCAGCGCCGTCTTATTATCTGTTTTGTTCTCTTTCATCTTTTGTTTGTATTTCTCCTCTTAAAATAAATATAAAGTATTATTGATATTATAAAAATATAAATAATTATATGAGCAAATATATTACCATATACAGCAAAAAAAGTCTTATGATTAATTAATTTTATGTTTCCTATTAAAAATGTTCTTTTAAAAATTCCTGTTTCGGCAATTATGCTTCCGGTGGGCGATATTATTCCGCTTATGCCGGAATTACCGGCTCTTGCAACATATCTGTCGTTTTCTGCAGCGGAAAAAACGGTCATTGACATATCCTGATAGGGAGCTGCAGTTTTGCCGTACCATGTATCGTCCGTAATGCTTATATAGAGATTTGCTCCGTCTTTTGAAAAATGCCTCACTAAAGAATCAAAATAAGCTTCATAGCAAATCATAGAGCCCGCTTTAATTTTCCCGCCTTTCAAAATCCTGAATTTTTCCCCCGGCGTAAAATTGCCGATGCCTGCGCCTTTTAATATATGGGCAAGAAAAGGCAGCTGATGCCTTAAAGGAATATATTCGCCGAAAGGCACAAGATGGTGTTTATCGTAATATGAATATTGTCCTGTTCTTGCAAACATATAGTCGCGATTGTAATAGTGCTCTTTATAGTTGTAAAATCTTGCGCCTATTGCACCGAAAATCAGGTCTATTTTATTTTTTTCGGCAAAATTCATTACTCTGTTCCAGTATGCGGGATAAGCTGAAATTATGTAGGGCAAAGACGTTTCCGGCCATAAGACAAGATAAGGTTTATAAAGCATTGCCTTTTTAGTCAGATTTAAATATATGCGCGTAGTCCTTTTTTTAGTTATTTTCCATTTCTGAAACATTCCTATATTACCTTGAATAGCAGCAACTCTGTAAGATTTGCGACCGGATAGAGACTTTTTAACGCTGTAAATATTAAAATATCCGTATGCAACAACAAGCAGAACAACGGATAAAGAAAACAAAAATTCAACAGCAGCCTGCTTTTTTGCAATATTTTTATAAAATATAAAGTGAAAAATCACGAAATTAATTAGCACAATAATAAATGACAGCCCAAAAACGCCGACTATATTAGATATCTGAATAAAAGGGATGTTGAGATACTGCGAAAAACCGAGATTTTCCCACGGAAAACCGGTTAACAGGGTAGATTTAAGATATTCAAAAAAAACCCAGCAGGATGGAACTAAAATAAAACTTAAACTTGCAAAATACTTATTTATTTTAGTGTTTTTTATAGCTGGATTAATCGCTATTTTAGCAAAACCTGCAAAAAAACCTATATACAAAGCTAAATAAGACGATAGAAGAAGCAATGCAAAAATAGAAATATAATACGGTAAATTACCGAATACATGCACCGTGTAAACTATCCAGTATAATATGCCCGCATAAAAGATAAGACCCGAAATAAATCCGTATAAAAAAGATTCCTTGAAACTCTTCGATTTATTTATTGAAATAAATAAAGGGACCAAAGCAATCCATGCAATAAATTCAAGATTGAACTCAGGAAATATTAAAATCAGCAATATTCCAGACAAAATAGAAAACAGAAAATTGCCGAATCTGCTGTTTATATTTATTTTAAGGTTCATTTTTAATTAATTAAATGATTAATGCGGACAGTCGTCCATTTTAGAAAAATAGCGTTTAGCTTCTTCCCATAACTGAGCCAGAGCAGCGGCATCCGCAGATTTAATATCAGAATTTTGAACTGACGACAGCTGATTTTCGATATAATGAAATCTCTTAATAAATTTATCGGATGCCTTATTTAAAGCATCGCACGGGTGCAAATCTAACAACCTGCCGACATTTACTATAGAAAATAATAAGTCGCCGTATTCTTCTTTTATTCTGCCTGCATCGTTTCCATTGGCGCATAGAACAGCGTTATCGTCTTTTGAATTTTTTATTTTTATTGAGTCATCCCTGCAATTTTCAATTTCCTGCCTGAGTTCGTTTGCCTCTTCATTAATTTTTTCTAACGCCCCACCGATATTTGAAAAATCAAATCCCTGCCGTGAGGCTTTCTCCTGCACCATATAAGCCCTGTGAAGCGCCGGCATATTTTTAACGACGTAAACGGAAGAATCGGATATGACATTTTCTTCTTTATATTTTTCTTTGTGCTTTTTTTCTTTCTTTTCCTGTTTTTTTATTTTTTCCCAGTTTTCTAAAATAACGTCATTTAAACGCTCGCCTTCTTTCAAACTGAATGTTTTATCAAAAACATGCGGATGCCTGCGCAATAATTTATTATTTATTTTTGCTATAACATCTTCAATTGAAAATATCTTTTTTTCTGCGTATATTTGCGATAGAAACACAACTTGCAGTAAAAGGTCTCCTAATTCTTCGGAAATTTCATCCGTATCTTTCGAATCTAACGCCTCTGCGACTTCATACGCCTCTTCTAAAACATACGGTTTTAGAGTTTCTTCGGTTTGTTTTTTATCCCACGGGCAGCCGTTTTCCGACCTCAGCTGCTTTATAATATCGACTAATCCATGAAATCCTTTATAATTATTATAATCTGGATTATTTTCGTTGTTTCGGTTCATAAATAGAATAATAATTTAAATTTAAAAATAAAAAAATTTAAAAGCTAAAGCAGTTATTATAATGCCTATCAGACTGCCGGCAACAACCTCGGAGGCAGTATGTATACCTGTTTTTTTTCTTGATGACGCGACAAGAAAAGCTAAGATGAAAGTTAGCAAAGAGACTATAGGATTTAATGTTATAAGGGATACCATAAGCCAAACCGAAAATGCAATAGCGGAATGTCCGCTGGGCATACCGCCGCTCAAAGGCTTTCCGCTATTAAAGATGGCTTTAATTATAATAACTATAACAAATATGACAGATATTACCGCAATTATCATATTTGATTCATCCGTCTTTATCATAATAAGTAAATAGTATAACACACTGTATATATATTTTGAAAATATTTCATATCCTACTATAAAAGCTCCGAATGAAGCAATTAAAACAGAGCCCGCGGCAATGTTTTTTATCGCGGCTGTTTTCTCTGAATAGCCTTCAAAAAATAAATCCAGAAAATATTCTATTGACGTATTAAATAATTCTGCCGATAAAACCATTATGGCGCTAATGAATATCAACAGGAAATCAATTTTCGACAATTTTAAAAATATAGCGGCTAAAATGATAACAACTGCCGCCAAAAAATGAATCTTCATATTGCGTTCCGTTTTTGTAGCTAAAATTACACCTTCAATCGCCACATTAAACGCTTCAATCCAATTCTTGGGCGTATATTGTTTCTTATATGAAAATTCGTTCTTATTTTCTTTATCCGTACTCATTCATTAATTAAAATTAAATCAACCGATATTAAACCAACCAAAAATTTAATAAAACAATCAGGCAATTAATTGGGAAACTGCATCGCGATATAAAACATTCTGTAATTCCTTCATTTCTTGTGAATTTTCTGCGTTATCCTCATGGTCATATCCAAACAAATGTAAAATACCGTGAATTAGAAGCAGCGCAATTTCTTTATCAAAATCGCTATATTCGGCATCTTTATCTATTAAATATTCTGATTTATTTATTTGCGCCCACCCTTCTTTATCCCAAAAATCTTTAAAATCTAAGGAATTTTTTTTTGCAACGGCCGGGCAGATAAATAATTCTCCGATAAAATATGTTTCTTCATCATATTCTTTAAATTCAAAAGAAAGGATATCCGTTGTTTTATTTTTGTCTCTGTATATTTTATTTAAATTTTTTATATAAGCGGGAGAACAAAAAATTATATCCAAGTGAAAAGAACCGCAGAACATATTAAATACGGTCTTTTCAACGATATAACGGACTAACTTTTGATTTATTTTCTCCTTTCTTTGGATATTCGCTATATTTATTATTGCTTTTTGTATTATTTGCTTCTGCTTCTTCAATATTAGTTCTCCCTGCATATGGAATTCTTTGGTGAAAAATGCTGTTTAAAACTTTAACAAAAGCTTTTTTGATATTATACAGATCTTTTAATGTAAGCTCGCATTCATCAAGCTGTCCGTCGTTATAAATCCTATTAACCGTTTTTTCAACCATAAGTTCGAGTCTAGACGGGGATATATTATCCAATGTTCTCGATATAGCTTCTACCGAATCAGCCAGCATTATAATACCCGCTTCTTTTGTTTGCGGTTTTTTACCTATATATCTGAAACTTTCTTTAGATAAATTATCGTCCTTGCTTTCTTTCACAGCCTTTTCGTAAAAAGCTCCTATCATAGAGTTTCCGTGATGCTGGGCTATTATATCCGCTACTTTGTCTCCAAGGTCATATTTTTTGGCAAGCTCATAACCGTCTTTCACGTGCGATGCTATTATTAAACTGCTCATTGTAGGTGACAGCTTATCATGAGGGTTGTCTTTGTTGTTAATATTTTCTATAAAATAATTAGGTTTATTTATTTTGCCTATGTCGTGGTAAAGACTTGCTACCCTCGCAAGCAAAGGGTTCGCGACTATTGCGTCGGCGGCAGATTCTGCTAAAGTAGCTACCATTATAGAATGCTGGTATGTTCCCGGGGCTATCAGAGAAAGCTGCCTCAGCAGCGGATGATTTGAACTGGACAATTCTAATAGTTTAAAATCAGTAGTATATTTAAAAATCCTTTCAAATATGGGTATTAATCCTATAACAATTATAGAGGAAAGAATCCCTGATAAAAACGCAAAAAAAATACTATAAATATTTTGAATATTTAACAGATTAAGGCTTACTAAAGAAAATGCTATAACCATAAAAATATTTGCAATACCTGTTGCAACACCGGATCTTATAACCCTTCCCCACGACGAAAAATCAAATACTTCATACGACGCTATAAAACTTCCTCCAAACGCGTATATCATAAAAAAAATATTATTCTTAAAAATAATAGCCGTCAATATTGAAAATATTGCTATAAAAACAACGGAGACTTCAGAATTCAATATTATTCTGATAAGCATAGGTCCAAAAACAAAGGGAATTAGATAGTAGATATCCTGCTTATTTATAAACGGAAAATAGTTGGAAAAAGCATCGGCAAATATTATGCCTATCTTAATAGCTAAAACGGAAATGATTAAAATTATCATCGAAAAAATAATATTTTTAAAATCTAAGGATGTTCTGAATTTCCGTATAAATTTATACGGAAAAAGATAAGAAACGGATAATATAATAGCGACTACTAAGAAAAGCCCTACCAGCGACGGTATATTATTTTTTAATATAAATTTATCTTCATAAGTATTAAGCTCTAATGCTTTTGATTTTGTAATCAGCTGTCCGGCGCTTATTAAAAGCATACCTTTTACTATATGTTTATATATAGGATGAATTTCTTTTTTTGCATCTTCAATTTTTCTTATAGTCAAAGATTTTGAATATACTATATTAGGCTTAACAATTGAAGATACTACGGCATATATATCGTTTCTCATGTAGGAAGGCAGAAAATTTAAATATTTTTGCGTGTAATAATAAGAAAAATTTTTAACCTTTTTTAACGTGAAAAAAAATTGCGGATATTTTATTAATTTTGAACTGTTTGTTACTATGTTTTTGATTTCAATCTTTTTATTCTGTAAGGAAGGACCTGAAATTACACCTTTTTTATATATGTCGTCTGTTATTTTTAAAATATAATTTTCTATATTGCTATTATAATTTAAAAAATAAAATTCATTTATTAAACTATTGTTTAATTTAGTCCCCAGTTCTGAATTAAATATATTGCCTGAAATTTCCTCGTTCACATTATTTTTGGCATGCGTTCTATCGAAAGAACCTGCCTTTTTGAATGCATTTCTTATTTTTCTTTCCAGAACAACTTTGACCTCTGGATAATAAATATAAACACCGGGAATATTTTTAATTTTTAATTTAAGCGTATCATTGGTTTTTTTAACATTAACATATCTGAATCCCTTTCTTGCAATTATGGTTTTTTTTGATATCTCTCCGGCTTTATATTTGTTTTTTATATATTCTACCCCGCTGTAAAGCATAAAAGTGAGCAGAATTGAGGATATGATTAAAATTGCTATTAATTTATATTGATGATTTTTTATTCCAAATTGCTTACTTTTTAGAATTTCTATGAATTTCGTTCGTTTCATATGCTTTTATAATATTTTGAACAAGTTTATGCCTTAAGATATCAGTTTTATTGAAATTAACAATTTTGATGCCTTCTATTCCCGTTAAGATATTACTTGCGGTAAAGAGGCCGGATTCTTTATCGGCAGGCAAATCTGTCTGAGTAATGTCTCCGTTAACAACTATTTTTGAACCTGAGCCTATTCTTGTCAGCATCATTTTCATTTGTTCGTTTGTAGTATTTTGAGCTTCATCTAGTATAATAAATGAATTATTCAAAGTTCTTCCTCTCATAAATGCGAGAGGCGCTACTTCGATAATATCCTGTTCTATAAGTTTAGCAACTTTCTCAAATTCAAGCATTTCATGCAGCGCATCATATAAAGGACGCAGATACGGATTAATTTTTTCAGAAATATCTCCGGGCAAAAAACCTAATTTTTCTCCGGCCTCTACGGCCGGTCTTGTTAATACAATCCTGTCAAACATATTTTTTTGAAAAAGATTTACCGCACAAGCCATTGAAAGGTAAGTCTTTCCGGTGCCCGCCGGACCTATGCCTATTACTATATCGTTTTCAAAAATAGCATCGACATATTTCTTCTGATTGAGCGTTTTCGGCGAAATTACCTTTTTCTTATGAGTAATAAGAACGGCTTTGTAAAACTGTTCGTGTAAATTTATTGCGGGATTAGATATCTTTGCCTTAGACATCTTGATAATTTCGTCATCGCTTATTCTAATATTTAATCGATATAAATTTACCAAATCATAAATAAACGAACTCGATAATTTAACATTTTCGGTTAAGCCGGTAATCATTATGATATTGCCTCTTATTGCGGCATTAACCGCAAACTCTTTTTCCACTATAGGCAGAGTATTCAGAGAAATATCCGCAAATCTGTTGAATAGTTCGATATCGTCTAATTCAATTTTTTCGGTATATAGTTTTGTCTTTATCGCCATTTTTATAATTATAGCATAATTGCAAATAAAGTAAAATTTTATAAATTTCCTTAATAATGAAGCAGACTGCAATAGAAAAAATTAATATTAAACTTTGACTTAAATTTACTTAGATTTAATTAATTCTATTTTTTTTAGCAATATTATTATACAATAATTCCAACATTTCATTTTTAACGGCGACCGATGCTCCTGCGTATGACAGGATGCCTGTAACTAACGCTAATGCTATAACAAAAAACAGATTTAATCCGAAGCGCATACTTTCAATAATCACAAATTCAACTAAAGTCCCCATAACAATCCCTGCGAATATCGTCTTCAAAAAAGATATAAAAAATTCTTTATTCAATTTGAATTTATTTTTTTTGCTTATTTTATTAAGCAGAAAGAAATAATTAAATATTAAAGAAATACTCGATGCGAGAGCTAACCCGTCTACGCCCAGAATTTTCATTAAAATGACTGCGAGTATAATATTGATTATTAAAGCATATATAGCTGCATTAACGGGTGTTTTTGTATCTTTCATTGAATAGAACACGGGAACTACCGTTTTTAATAACGCAGATGCCCATAATCCTACTATAAAAAATAATAATACGGAAACTGTCTGCCTTGCGTCGAAACTGTTAAACAATCCATGCATATATATTACATCGACTAATTGGCTTCTAAGAAGAATTAAACCGATACTTGAAGGAATAATTATAAAAAACATCAGCGATGTTGCAAAATTAAAAGAATGCCGTATTTCTTCGCTGTTCTGTCTTGCAAAAGAAGCCGCCATGATTGGAAAAATTGCGGTTTGCAGAGCAATAGCAAATACTCCGAGAGGAAATTGATAAAGTCTGTCGGCATAATAAAGATAGGAAATGCTTCCGACAGGCAAAAATGACGCCAGCAGCGTATCAAACAGCAAATTTAATTGTATGACAGCCATACCCAGAAGAGAAGGCGTTAAAAGCTTAAATACCGTTTTAACATCTTTATTTTTAATATGAAATCTAAATCCTAATTTTATTTTTTTACGCTTTATATAATAAATTTGAGACGATAATTGCAGGACACCTCCGATTATCACGCCGATAGCCAAAGATATAATCTTAAAATGAAAAAAAGACCTTAACAACAGTGCGCTGAGTATTAGCACTATGTTTAAAATTATAGGATAAAAAGCGCCTGGGCCATATGAGCCGTGCACATTTAAAATTCCTGCGAAAAAAGCCGTAAGACCTATTAAAATTATGTATGGAAACATAATTCTAGTTAAAAAAACCGTAAGATTATATTCTAAATGTTTGCCGATAAAACCCGGGGCGGTTATTGCAACAAAAAAAGAGGAAAAAATAACTCCTAATAGCGACAAGAGCAGGAGTATGACGAACAGAATCGTAAAAACCGTCATCAAAAGGTCTTCAGACTGTTCTTTAGATTTATTAACAATATTATCTGAATAGACAGGAATAAAGGCGGCAGAAATTCCGCCTTCGCCGAAAAGCCTTCTAAGAAGATTCGGAATTCTAAAGGCTACAAAAAATGCATCCGTAAAATAGCCTGCGCCAAAAAAATACGCTATGACGACATCGCGCAGCAAACCCAAAATTCTGCTGATAAATGTATAAAAAGAAACTACCGATAAATTTTTTAGAATTTCTTTATTTTGAGATCCGGCAGCCATTCAATGTTAAAATAGTTAATAAGCGGATAAATACATAAATAAATATATTATTAATGCCAAAACAACTGATAGCAGTTATAAATGCCGAGCAAATCTGAATATTATTATGAAGCTTGTATATATTATTATATTGGATAAAATATCTTATATATTATATAAATAAATCTTATAGTTATATATAATTATCTATCAATATTTCGGCTATCTGAACGGCATTTAATGCAGCGCCCTTTCTTACATTATCAGCTACGACCCATAAATTAATACCGTTTTTAATTGATGTATCCTGCCTTATTCTGCCGACATACACATCGTCGCTCCCGCTCACCATGGTTTGATAGGGATATCTCTCATCTGCATTATCGCTAAAAATATTATCAATAATTTTTACGCCCTTAGTGTTAGACAATAATGATTGTATATCTTTAATATCAAAATCATTTTCAGTTTCAATATTGATAGACTCTCCATGGCAAAACATTACAGGAACTCTCACTGCCGTGGCGCATACCCCGATATTTTCGTTATGAAATATTTTGTGTGTTTCTTTCACCATTTTAATTTCTTCTTTGGTATACCCATCTTCGCTAAAAACATCTATTTGCGGAATGCAATTAAATGCAATTTGTACCGGAAATTTATCAGGAGGGGCTGCTTCCCCCTTAGAATTTAATATATCTATCGTTTCGTAAAATAATTCGTCTATAGCTTTTTTACCGGCACCTGAAGTAGACTGATATGTTGAAACCACAATTCTTTTAATTTTATATTTATCATGAATAGGTTTTAAAGGAACAAGCATCTGTATCGTAGAACAATTGGGGTTTGCAATTATATTTTTATTACTAAAATATTTAATATCTTCAGGATTTACCTCCGGGACAATTAGAGGAATGTCTTTATCCATCCTGAAAAAAGACGTATTATCTATAACAACTGCACCTTCTTTGGCAGCGATAGGACTGTATTTTGAACTTGCCGCCGCACCGGGACTTGAAAGCACAATATCTATTTTATGTAATTTAAAATAATCTTCGGACGCCGGTTCGACAGCATAATCCGTTCCCCTGAATTGAATAAGTTCTCCGGCAGAATGTTCTGAAGCCAGCAAAAAAAGATTATTTACCGGAAACTTTCTTTCCTGTAAAATTTCTATCATCTCTCTGCCGACAAGACCGGTTGCACCTAATACCGCAACATTGTATTTATCTTTTTTCATTATTATATTTTATAAATAAATAATAAGGATTATAATTTTATAATTTTGTAAGCTACGCGTGCACTGCATTTTTTAATTCAGATAAAACAGCTTCTCCCATTTGAGATGTGCCTACCAATTTTAGACCTGCCGCTCCGGAGTATATGTCCGGCGTCCTATAACCTTTTTTTATAACATTTTCAACGGATTTTTCAATATAATCGGCAAGATTATCCTCATCAAAACTATATCTGAGCATCATGGCGACAGAAAGAATGGTTGCTAACGGATTTGCTTTATTTTGTCCGGCAATATCGGGAGCACTCCCGTGAATAGGTTCGTACATACCTTTTTTCCCGTTTAAACTTGCAGAAGGAAGCATTCCTATAGAACCGGATACCATTGAAGCTTCATCGCTCAATATATCTCCAAACATATTAGTAGTCACTATGACATCAAACGATGCAGGCTGTTTAATGAGCTGCATGGAACAATTATCGACATACATATTGGACAGCTCAACTTCGGGATAGCTCTTTGACACATCCGCCACAACATTTCTCCATAACTCGGTAGATTCCAAAACGTTTGCCTTATCAACCGATAAAACTTTTTTCCTTCTTTTCATAGAAATATCAAAAGCTATTTTTGCGATTCTCTCAATTTCTTTAGTAGTATAAACAAGCGTGTTAAACCCTTTCTTAGAACCGTCCGGCATATCTTCAACGCCGCGGGGCTGTCCGAAATATATTCCGCCGGTAAGTTCTCTGACGATAAGCATATCCGTGCCGCCTACAATATTTTTTTTCAGCGGCGACGCATCTATTAAATCATCATACACCTTTGCCGGACGCAAATTTGCGTACAAATCTAACTCATATCTTAACCCTAAAAGGGCTTTTTCCGGTCTCAGTTCTATTGGAAGAGGCTCCCATTTAGTACCTCCAACCGCTCCGAATATAACGGCGTCTGAATCTTTTGCTATTTTAAGGGTTTCATCGGTTAAAGGCTTTCCGTACGCTTCAAAAGAAGCACCGCCGACAAGCCCTTCTTCAATTTCATAATTTATTGAGTTTAAATCTAACAGATATTTTAAAACCTTTACTGCCTCTTTTGTGACTTCAGTCCCTATGCCGTCCCCGGCAAATAACGCAAGTTTCATCATTTTTTAAGTTCCCCTTCTTTTTTTACCCTTTTTCTGGCATGCTCCATTAATCCTCCTGCGCTGACTAATTCAGCCATAAATTTAGGTATAGGTTTTGCATATATAGTAATATTTTTAGTTATATTTTTAATCTCTCCTTTATCCGTATCTACTTCAAGAACATCTTCAGAATCAATAGAATCGGTATCCGCTTCTAAAATCAAAAGTCCGATATTAAACGAATTTCTATAAAATATCCTTGCGAAACTTTTTGCAATCACTAAAGGAACACCTGATGCTTTTATAGCAATAGGCGCATGCTCTCTTGAAGAACCGCACCCGAAATTGACGCCTGCAGCAATAAAATCTCCTTTATTGACTTTGGACGCAAACGATGGGTCGGCGTCTTCCATACAATGCTTTCTTAAATTTTCGGGGTCGGAATCATTTAAATATCTTGCAGGGATTATAGCGTCAGTGTCTATATTATCCGCGAACTTAAATACTTTGCCTTTTAATAACATAGGAATACCTCTAATATTTTATTTAATTTATTTAGAGCCAAATACTTTATTCCTCAACAGTTTAGAGTACAGATTTATCAGCTGCAAAACATATTTTCACAGTATGCAGTATAATCAATATAGCATACAAAACTACATTGAAAGGATGCTAACAATTTTCCTTTAAACAATTATGCTTACACAACTTCATCCGGCGACGATATCTTGCCGGTTATAGCAGAAGCAGCGCATACGGCAGGGTTTGCAAGATACACTTCACTCGTTATATCGCCCATTCTTCCTTTAAAATTTCTATTAGTCGAGGATATAGCCTTTTCTCCGTCTGCAAGGATGCCCATATAACCGCCTAAACACGGTCCGCAGGTCGGAGTGCTTACAACCCCTCCTGCATTCATAAATATGTCTATAAGTCCTTCTTTCTCAGCCATCAGATATATCTCCGGCGTTGCGGGTATAACTATTAATCTGGTGTATTTTGCTATTTTTTTGCCTTTTAAGATAGAAGCGGCAATTCTTAAATCTTCTATTCTGCCGTTAGTGCATGAACCTATTACCGACTGGTCTATTTTAATGTTTTTAGCGGATGCTTCTTTAACATCTACGCTATTTTCAGGAAGATGAGGAAATGCTACCTGAGGATTTATTTTAGCAGTATCATATTTTAACGTTTTTAAATATTGAGCATCGGGGTCGCTTTTATATATTGTATAATCTCGTTTAGCCCTCTTAGAAACGTACTCTTCGGTAATCTCGTCAGGTTCAAATATTCCGCTTTTAGCTCCGGCTTCTATTGCCATATTTGAAATAGAAAATCTGTCTGCCATAGTAAGATACTTAAATGTTGTGCCGGAAAATTCCAGTGCCATATAATTGGCTCCTTCAACCCCGATCTTGCCTATGAGGAAAAGTATTAAATCTTTGCCTGATACCCATTTATTGGGTTTTCCGTCAAAAATGACTTTTATAGAATACGGAATTTTAAGCCATGCTTCTCCAAACGCCATTGCATAAGCTAAATCCGTCGACCCGACACCCGTTGAAAAAGCGCCTAAAGCTCCGTAAGTGCATGTATGAGAGTCTGCTCCTATAACCAGGTCTCCCGGAAGCACTATTCCCTGTTCCGGCAAGAGAGCATGCTCAATGCCAACCTCGCCGCTTTCAAAATAATATTTTATATTATATTTTTTTGCAAATTCTCTTAATGTTTTTGCCTGTTTAGCGCTTGCTATATCTTTATTGGGAACAAAATGGTCGGGGACAAGCGCTATTTTTTCATTGTCAAAAACATCGCACACTCCAATCGTATCAAATTCTCTTATCGCTATTGGAGCCGTTATGTCGTTCCCTAATGCAATATCCACTCTTGCGCTTACAATATCTCCTGGAGAACATGATTCTAAATCGGTATGGGCAAGAATTATTTTTTCTGTAATCGTAAGCGGATTAGACATAAAATTTACCTCGTTAATAATAAGATTTTATTATATTTTTTTCAGCTGTATATTGTAATATTTATATGTCGAGTATTATTTATTATGCGCGATAAACCGAATCGCACTCCTTTTCCGAAATATTTTCTAAATTTTTATTATATACATAATGTTTGTTTAAGCAGTTAATGTATGCTTTAGCGCTGGCAACGACAATATCGGTGTGAGCGCTTCTTCCGGTAAAATGAATATTTGCATCTTCAATAGTAACACTGACATCACCCTGGGCCTGGGTAGTTCCCCTGATAGATTTTACTTCATAACCTATAACGGCACAGTTTGAACCGGTTATTTTTCTTATTGAATTATAAACGGCATCCACCGGTCCATTGCCCCATTCTGAAGATGTTTTTAAATCCCCGTCTACCGCAACCTTCACCATAGCAAGCGGAGTAACCGTATCCCCGCATACAACATTGACGTATTTCAGCTCGTACTTCTCAAAATGTTTTGAATTTTTTGCAACCAACGAATCTATATCCTCGTCATATATATCTTTTTTTCTGTCCGCTAATGCCTTAAATTTTATAAAGGCCTTGTCTATTTCATCTTCGCTCAGCAAATATCCCAGCGATTCAAGTCTTTCTTTAAACGCGTGTTTGCCTGAATGTTTTCCGAGCACCAATTCATTGGACTGTCTGCCGACTAATTCCGGGGTCATTATTTCATACGTGGTTTTTTCTTTTAAAATACCGTCCTGATGAATACCTGCTTCATGAGCGAATGCATTTTTTCCGACAATGGCTTTATTCGGCTGCACTGAAATACCGGTCGTATAAGTGAGCAGCTGCGAAGTTCTGTATAATTCCGAAGTCTTAATATTTGTTTCTGCATTATATATATCTTTTCTGACATTCAGCGCCATAACAATTTCTTCCAATGCCGCATTTCCGGCTCTTTCTCCTATGCCGTTAATAGTACATTCGATTTGATTGGCTCCTGCAAGTATAGCAGATAGAGAATTAGCGGTTCCGAGTCCAAGGTCGTTATGACAGTGTACACTTAAAATAATATTTTCAATCCCTTTCACTTTAGTTTTTACGTCTTTTATGAAATTATAAAATTCAAAAGGCGTTGCATAACCTACAGTATCTGGAATATTCAACCTTGTAGCCCCTGCTTTTATAACTTCTTCTAATACTATTTTTAAAAAATCCAAGTCGGTCCGTGAAGCGTCTTCGGCAGAAAATTCAACTTCTTCAACAAAAGACTTCGCGTATCTGACCATATTAGCGGCTTTTTCAAGCAGAGTTTCGCGCGTTATTTTTAATTTGTATTTTAAATGCACGTCGGATGTGGCGATAAATGTATGTATTACCGGTTTTTCCGCAAATTTTACAGCGGAATAAGCCCTGTATATATCTTTTTCATTAGCTCTTGCAAGTCCGGCTATTTCAACATTTTTTATTTCCTGCGCAATAGCTTTTACAGCCTCAAAATCACCGTCGGAAGCTATAGGAAAACCGGCCTCAATTGTGTCAACTCCAAGTCTTGCAAGTTGGCGGGCAAGATTAAGTTTTTCTTCAATATTCATACTTGCACCTGGAGACTGTTCCCCGTCCCTGAGTGTAGTATCAAATATTCTTATTGCTCTTTTATTTTTATCGTAATCCATATATTAAACCTCTCTTATGCAAAATAGTATGCAATAAATATATTGCAGCAAAGAAAATATTTAATTTTTATATTATGTATATGTGATTTCTTCTAATTTATACTATTCTGCAATTAATTCTATTCTGCTATTATGCAACTTTTATATATCTTTATCTTCATTTTTGACTTTTATCTTACCATTATTAAGATAAAAATACAATAGCGGCGAAATAAAACAATAGACAAAAAAAATTAAAAAAAACATAATGACAGGTTTGATTATTATGATTATTACCATTAATGACGCAAGAGCGAGGATTTCGAAAGGCCTTTTCTTAAAAAAACTTAAATCTTTCATTGCATAATAGCTTATATTACTTATCATTAAAAGCCCGAGCAGGGGCATAATAATCATCATTGCTATATGCTCATTTACGGCAACTTTAAAATACGCAATAACGAAAATAGAGAAAACCGCCATTCCTGCTGCCGCCGGGGAAGGCAATCCTGTAAATTTTTTGTTTTCTACTGAATTTACCTGAATATTAAATCTGGCAAGCCTTAATGCTGCGCCGATAAAATATACAAATATAAGCGCCCAGCCTATTTTCCCGAAATTTTTTAATTGCCATATATATACTAATATTGACGGAGCAGCGCCAAATGCTATTAAATCCGACAGCGAATCATATTCTATCCCGAATTTTGAACTTGTATTAGTTATTCTTGCAACCTTTCCGTCTAAGCCGTCTAATAAAATTGAAATTACTATAAGCCATCCCGCAATATAAAATTTACCGTCAATAGAATTTATTATTGAATAGAATCCTGAAAATAGCGATAAACTCGTAATGAGGTTTGGAAAAAAATATATGCCTTTATTTCTGCTGAGCACAAAAAACTCATCAGCCGTCTTAGTCAATTTATTTTTATAATGCTTAAAATGAATGTTATATTTCTGCTTATTCTTCAACTTATTCTGCCTATTAAAGTTTCACCGGCATACACTTTGTCATTGACTTTCACATAGGCAATAAAATCTGACGGCAGATATAAATCCATTCTTGAACCGTATTTAATAAGTCCAAACCTGTCACCCGCAACAACTCTGTCGCCTTTATTAATTTTACAGACTATTCTTCTTGCGACAAGTCCGGCTATTTGCACAAATGCTATAATTGTTTTGCCGTTTTTATGATATGCATTTTTACTCATGCCTGCTGAATGAACGGGAGCGTCTATTTCTAAAATGACCGCATTATATTCATTTTCCAATGAAGCTTTATCTAAATTTGCAGAAAAAAATTTTCCTTTGTTATACTTTATTTCTATCACATTGCCGGAAATAGGAATCCTGTTTACATGGACATTAAACAGTGACATAAAAATACTTATTTTGAAAATATCTTTTTTAAGATATCTATCGTCGTAAATTTTTTCTGCATAAATAATCTTGCCGTCGGCAGGCGAGATTATTTCATTTTTATCTGCCGATGCTTTTCTTTCCGGGTCTCTAAAAAAATAAATGCTAAAGAGGAACAAAATAAAAAACATTACCGAAAAACCTGCAAAAATATACTGCAGACCGTTTGCGCTAATATTCAGTATTAAATATAAAGATGTAAAAATAACAAAACACACTAAAGGAAATATTATTAACTTTATACCCTCTTTAGCAATCAATTTCATAAATATCAATAGTATCAAGATAATACTAAGTCTTATTGTGGTATTACTGACAACTATTATTATCAATTTGCTCAGTATAGTTAAATACGGATAAGACTATGTTAAATTAATGCCTGCCGCCGTTATTAATTTCCGTTGTTAATTCTTAGTCTGATCTACTATTTTATTTTTAGTAATAAAAGGCATCAGCGACCTTAATTTTTTACCTACTTTTTCAAGCGGATGGTCTTCTCCTCTTTTTGTTAAACCGTTAAAAGTAGGTCTGTTTACTTCATTTTCTACCATCCATTCCGACGCAAATTTACCTGACCTTATTTCGTCGAGAATCTTCTTCATTTCTGCTTTAATATTTTCATTAATTATTCTCGGACCCCTTGTTAAATCGCCGTATTGAGCGGTATTGCTTATTGAATACCTCATGTTGCTAATCCCGCCTTCATAAATAAGGTCTACTATTAATTTCATTTCATGAATGCATTCAAAATAAGCGCTTTCTTCTTCATATCCCGCTTCAACAAGCGTTTCAAATCCGGCTGTCATTAGTGCGCTCAAACCTCCGCAAAGCACCGCCTGTTCTCCGAACAGATCGGTTTCCGTTTCTTCCCTAAAGGTACTCTCGAGAATTCCTGCTCTGCCTCCGCCTATACCGGAAGCATAAGCTAATGCCATATTTTTTGTATTTCCGGAGAAATCATTCTCGACCGCAATTAAATCCGGCACTCCTCCGCCATTTTCAAATTCGCGTCTCACTAAATGACCTGGTCCTTTTGGCGCAACCATAAAAATATTTATATTTTTGGGAGGGGTTATCTGACCAAAATGTATGCTGAATCCGTGAGCGAAAACCAGATATTTTCCCTCTTTCAAATTTGGTTCTATTTCACTTTTATAAACTTTGCCATGTAGCTCGTCAGGCAAAAGAATCATGATAATGTCCGCTAATTTAGATGCTTCTGCAACGGTGAAGACTTCAAAACCCGCGTTTTTAGCCTTCATATAAGAAGGACCATCGGCTCTTAAGCCTAAAATAACCTTAACGCCTGAATCTCTGAGGTTTAGCGCATGCGCATGACCTTGTGAACCATATCCTATAATTGCAACGGTTTTTGATTGAATTAATCTTAAATCAGCATCTTTATCATAATAAATATTCATACATCCTCCATGTAATAATTAATATTAAAGCTGTTCTATTAATATTTTTATGTTATTGTTATATTTATATTAAGTTTTTTAATATTAGAATATTAAAATGTATATATTTGTACAAAAAACTGAATAAATTTAAAAATATATTTATTTTTTAGACCTTGTTATCGCTATCGTTCCTGTTTTAACAATATCTTTAATGCCTATAGGTCTTATCAGCTCAATAAATGCTTCCATTTTTTTAGCTGACCCGCTAAATTCCAAAACATAAGCATTGCGGCTTACATCAACAATTCTTGCCTCAAATATTTCCTTGATACGAAATATTTCATTTTTAGTAGAATCGTCGGCATTTACTTTCACAAGAATTGTCTGCCTCATCACTGATTCATCATCCGTAAGCTCCTGAACTTTAATGACATTGATAAGCCGGTTTAGCTGTTTTGTAATTTGTTCTAATATTTGCTCATCGCCGTAAGTCGATATTATCATCTTTGATTCATCTTTCTCAAGCGTGCCTGCGACGCTTATTCCGTCTATATTAAATCCTCTAGCAGAAAAAAGTCCTGCTACCCTTGCCAGCACACCGGACTCATTCTCAACAAGTATAGATAAAATATGGTTTTTTTCCATCATATTTTCCCTTTAATTATTGTAAAAATTTAATTAACAAAAATAAATAATTACATTCCGTTAAGTACCCGCAATATAAATCTTAGCAAAAAATAAAAAAAATACTTCATACTCCGTTTAAGGCGGTTACACAAGCAGCATTCCTGTAATCGGATAACCGGGTGCAACCATAGGATAAACCCCTTCTTCTTGAGCAACAACGAAATCCATAACAACAGGTTTTCTTATCGATAATGCTGTTTTCAAAACATCTTCCACCTGCTCGGGTTTGTTCGCTCTTAATCCGACGGCGCCATAACTTTCTGCCAGTTTAACAAAATCCGGGTTTACGTTTAATTTAGAAAATGAATATCTCTTTTCATAAAATAATTCCTGCCACTGCCTTATCATGCCAAGAAAATTATTATTTATTATTGCTATTTTCACAGGCAGATTATACTGGACGGCTGTGGCTAATTCCTGTATATTCATTTGAATACTGCCGTCTCCTGCAATATCAAATACTGTTCTGTTCGGAAATGCTACCTGAGCGCCGATAGCAGCAGGAAATCCATATCCCATAGTGCCTAATCCTCCGGATGTTAATAACGATCTCGGATTTTTAAATTTATAAAATTGCGCAGCCCACATTTGATTTTGCCCGACTTCTGTTGCTATAATAGCATCTCCGTCGGTTAATTCATATATTTTTTCAACAACAAACTGGGGTTTTATGACATCAGTCATTTTATATGAAAGAGGATGCTCATATTTATACATATTAAGTTCTTCTAGCCATTTCATTCTTTTATATTGCGTTGATTCAATTTCTTTTGATTTTAACGATAAAATTTCCAGCATACTGTTTAAGACAGATTTAACATCTCCTACGACCGGAATATCTATTTTAACATTTTTACCTATAGAAGACGGGTCTATATCAATATGGGCAAACTTCGCCTTTCCGCCGAATTCGTCTACTTTACCAGTAACTCTGTCATCAAATCTTGAACCCACAGCTACAATAAAATCGGCATTTGATATACCGGTGTTAGCTGCATAAGTCCCATGCATCCCGAGCATTCCAAAAAACAAAGCATGTTCCGACGGAAATCCTCCAAGCCCCATGAGAGTGGAAACAATAGGCAGATCTAACATTTCTGCAATTTCTTTAAGCTCGTTCGAGGCATTTGAACTTATTACCCCTCCTCCTATATACAACATAGGCTTTTCAGCCTTCAGAAGTTCATCGACAACCTTTAATATTTGAACGTGATGACCAAAATAAGTAGGATTATAACTTCGCATTTCAATACTCTCAGGATAATCAAATTCGGCAACGTTAGAAGAAATATCTTTAGGAATGTCTATAAGCACCGGACCGGGTCTGCCCGTTGAAGCAATATAAAATGCCTCTTTAACAATCCTTGCAAGATCTCCGACATCTTTTACTAAATAATTGTGCTTCGTACATGGTCTTGTTATTCCGACCGTATCGGCTTCTTGAAAAGCATCATTGCCTATTAAGCTTGTCGGAACCTGTCCGGTAATAATTACCATAGGAACTGAATCCATATATGCAGTGGCAATCCCGGTTATCGTGTTAGTCGCGCCGGGTCCTGAAGTTACCAATACGACACCGACTTTGCCGGTAGCCCTGGCATAACCGTCTGCAGCGTGCGCAGCGCCCTGCTCATGACGTACCAGAATATGATTTAATTTATCTCTATAATTAAAAAGCTCATCGTAAATATTGAGTACTGCACCTCCGGGATACCCGAAAATAGTATCTACGCCTTCCTTTAATAAACTTTCAATAAGAATTTTAGAGCCGGTCATTAATTGTTTTTTATTCTCTTTAATCATTTCCTCACCTTTCTATTTACAATTGCCCCCTCGTCAGCTGATGAAACAATATCGGAATATCTTGCTAAATAACCATAATCTATTTTTTTCTCTTTTTCCTTCCAGTTTGATTTCCTAAGACTCAATTCATCATCGCTGAGGAGCACATTAAGTTTTCTTTCGTTTATATCAATTTCAATTCTATCGCCTTCATTAATAAGAGCTATAGGACCGCCTTCCTGAGCTTCCGGGGAAATATGCCCGATACACGGACCTCTTGTACCCCCTGAAAACCGTCCGTCTGTTATAAGAGCAACTTTATCTCCTAATCCCATACCGACTATTTGAGAAGTGGGCGCCAGCATTTCTCTCATGCCTGGGCCTCCTTTAGGTCCTTCATATCTTATAACTACAATATCCCCCGGTTTTATTTCTCCTGAGGATATGCTCTTCATAGAATCTTCCTCGCTGTCAAAAACTCTGGCATTTCCAGTAAATTTCATCATAGACGGACCGACGCCGCTTGATTTGATGATAGCCCCTTTAGGAGCTAAATTACCGTATAGCACAGCAATTCCGCCTTCAGTTCTGTAAGGATTGTCAATTTTTCTAATTATTTCGTTGTTTACATATCTAACCCCGTCAATTATTTCTTTGACTGAAAGTCCGCTTACATTCGTTGAATCTTTCACAAGCGACCTGAGTTCATATAAAAGTGCAGGAATACCGCCGGCAAAATCTAAATCTTCCAGAAAATATTCTCCTGCCGGTCTTAAACTTGATAACTGCGGAGTTTTTCTAGAAATTTCGTCAAAAAGTTTTAAATCTAATTTAATTCCGGCTTCATTAGCTATTGCAAGCAAATGCAAAACAGAATTAGAAGAACCGCCAAGTGCAACATCGACCATAATAGCATTGTGCAGCGCATCCATTGTAACAATATTGCGCGGCAGTATATTTTCTTTCACTAAATCTACTATCCTGATTCCGCTTTCAAATGCCATCCTTTTTTTAATTGCAGAGCCGGCCAGCGCAGTTCCGGCGCCCGGCAGCGACATCCCCATAACCTCGGTAAGACAAGCCATAGTATTTGCGGTATATAATCCCTGACATGAGCCTTGACCCGGACATGCGCACATTTCAAGGTCTGCAAGTTCATTTTCGGATATTTCGCTCACTTTATATTTTGCCACAGCTTCAAATGTGTCTCTGACAAAAGAAAGTCTTTTGCCGTGATAATGTCCGGAAAGCATAGGTCCTGCAGTGACGACTATTGCCGGTATATTAAGCCTGAGAGCTGCCATAAGCATACCGGGCGTAATTTTGTCACAGTTGGTAAGCAGTATTAAACCGTCAAGGGAATGGGCCTCTGCAATGGTCTCAACCATATCCGCTATAAGCTCGCGCGATGGCAGCGAGTAATGCATTCCTTTATGCCCCATAGCTATCCCGTCGCAAATCCCGGGTATGCCAAAAATAAACGGGTGCCCCCCGTTGCTATATACCCCATTTTCAGCTGCTCTTTCAAGATCTCTCATTCCTACATGTCCGGGTATGAGATCTGTAAAACTTGAAGCAATCCCTATAAAAGGTTTGCGCATTTCTTTATTTGTAATACCGGTTGCATATAGCAATGCTCTATGCGGCGTTTTATCGACGCCTTTTTTAATATTATCGCTTTTCATTATATCACCCGTTAATCATATTTGATTTAATCATCTGGTTCATAATATCATTTCCGTTAAGTTTTTTAAGTTTTAATTCTTTTATTGTTTTTTGCTCTTCAGGCGTCAAAAAAGGTTTTGTAGTAAATTTATCTAATTTTTTATCTATGTCGATATGTTCTTCGTAAATTTTTTTAAAATCTGAATTTGTTTGTATTAAAACATCGGCAATCTTTTGTTCATTGTCATCAAGCCATTGCATGCTATGACCTCCAAATTTTAAAATTT
This sequence comes from bacterium, assembly GCA_021794475.1. Lineage (GTDB taxonomy): Bacteria > SZUA-79 > SZUA-79 > Acidulodesulfobacterales > Acidulodesulfobacteraceae > Acididesulfobacter. The sequence continues at coordinate 25,901 of JAJYQS010000033.1, forward strand.
ATATTATTAATATTTTAAAAAGCTCCGCCGCTATATACATAAACAGGCGAAAGACCCGCTATATCTTGAAAACCTGACTGTTCTTTCTTATCATCAGCAAATTTATTAACAGCAATTATTCCCGATAAATATGCCAATCGCAAATTATCAAAGACATCTACTTTTATCCCGCTATTGTTAAATAACTGAATATTTTCATTTAATTTGCATTTATTATAACTGCCTAAAAAAACAAAATTCGATTTAATATTTAACTGAACAATTGAGCAAGTGATTTCATTTATATTTCCTGTTTCCAGACTTTTAAATTTTTTAATGGTGCCATTTTCTATTTTATAAATTTCAAAATAAAATTTGTCTTTTATAAATTCTTTTATAACAGTAAGATAAAAATTATCGCTTTTATTTATAAACGAATAAGCACATGCGTATAAACTTTCGACTCCGGATATTTTCAAATTAAGACTATAAGCCAATGTTTTGGCAATAGAAAGTGAAACTCTTATTCCGGTGAATGAACCGGGACCTAAAGTAATAGCTATACCCCCGATATCGGTTAAATTTAATCCGGCGCCTGACAATATACCGTCTAATTGTTTAAATATTAGGGTTGAAGGTACTAACTGTTTATTATTCAGTTCTTTAAAATGTTTATTTTCATTTAAAACGATATTATTTTCAGCAACAATATCACAGTTATCGCCAATCAGGCAAATACACGAATAACTGCCCGAAGTATCTATTGAAAGTAACAGCATGATAATAACAGCATTATATGTAGAAACAGCATTATAGAAACAATATAATAGAAACAGTATAGTGAAAACAGGTTTAAAATTAAGGTGTTAAAAAAAATACCTGCAAAATAAAAAAAATAAATTAAACAACAAGATATGTATAAAGACAAATTCGCAAATCTAATTAAGTCTTAATATTCCTCATTATGTCATTGTAAGAAACAAACAACAGCAACATTATGAGAAAAGCAAATCCGATTTTGGCAGCATTTTCCTGAAATTTTGGACTAAGCGGTCTGCGCCTGACCATTTCAATAAATGAAAATAGAATATGTCCGCCGTCCAAAGCAGGTATAGGGAACAAATTGACCAATCCGATATTGACACTGATAACCGCTATAAAATAAAAGAACTGGGACAGCCCCATTGAAGCCGCTCTGCCGGATAGCTGGGCGATCATAATCGGTCCGCCTAAATCGGTAGCCGGTATCTTACCGGCTATAAGCATATACACGCTGAATATCGTTATATAAATAATAAACCAGACTTCTTTTAACCCTGAATAGAATGCAGAAAATATATTGCTGCTCTGGTTTACCGTAACATTTGAAGGGTAAATTCCTATAATATAGCGGGTAATTTTTTGTTTAAATATGTTAAGACCTGAAATCATCCTCGGTTTGATATGAATTAAAAATGTTTTAGAATAATCGGTTTTACCGGTTATCGGTAATTTTTTAACAATTTTATTGCTTACCGGTGCATCAATAGGGCGCTTTACACCTAATGCAATCGTGTGCTTACCATACTTTTGAATATATTCTGAGAGCGAAGACCATTTCCATATTTTTTTGCCGTTGACGGATGTTATAATATCGCCTTTTTTTAGTCCCGCAGCAGCTGCAGGGTATCCTTTCATAACCTTCCCCACAACCGATTTTAATATCGGTTTGCCTGCCGAAAAAATTATCGTTAAAATAACCAGCGCTAAAACAAAGTTAAAAACAGGTCCAAAAAATACGATTAAAAATTTTTTAAAAGGACTAAGTTTACTGAAAGACCTTTTTTCATCTTCCGGCGACAGTTCTTCTTCGGGGTCTTCTCCTAGGAGTTTTACATAGCCTCCGAGGGGCAATGCCGAAACTGCGTACTCAGTCTCGCCTATTTTTTTAGATATTAATTTAGGTCCGAATCCTAAAGAAAAATTTTCAACCTTTACTCCGAGCATTTTAGCTACTATAAAATGTCCGAACTCATGAAACACTACGATTATACTGACAACTATAACAAATGCTAAAATATCTATTAATATTCCGCTTGAAAAAAACGACTGCAATATATTGACCATAAAGATACGCAAACTCCATTAATTAATTTAATAAAATATTATTGTCCCTGCTATTTATTATAATTTTTTTTTATCTAAAGTGCAAATGTTTTAAAGCGGTTAAATAATTATTATCCCCTCAGAACAATTCCGAAATTTTTATTCAGCTCTATTATCAGCCTGTCTCTCAGTTCGTTCACTTCTTTCATAGTTAATGTTCTTGAATCGTCGGAAGCATCATACCTGATTAGATATGCTATCTTTCCTTTTTCAATCTGTTTACCTCTAAAAACATCAATTAAAACAATATTTTTTATAAGATTTGAAAATCTTTTAATAAATTTCTCAATTTCACCATATTCTAAATCCATAGACGCAATAATAGAAATATCCTGCTCTATGATAGGATATTTGGAAGGAGCTATAAAATTTTTTTTATGAGAAATAAATTCTTTTATAACCTCAAAATCTATATCAAACACGCCTACCCTGAATTCTATACCGAATTTTTCAAGTATGCATGTTTTGATTTCACCAAAAAAACCGGCTGAAGATTTACCGATAAAAATTTCAAGCGTTCTATCTATATCAAATATATTATGCTCTTTCGGCTGCAAAAAATTATATTTTTTTATTCCAAGATTTGAAAATAAAAATTCTACCGTACCTTTTATCCTATAAAATTCTGTATCTTCGCTCTGAAATTTTATACCGGTACAAAATGCTCCGCACAGTCTATTTTTTTCTATGACCGGATAATTATCCGCATACTTTTTATTATCATCATTATCCTTGCTAAAATAAATTTTTCCTATTTCATAAATTTTAATATCTTTATATTTTTTTAAATTTTGATTTAATGTCTTAAGGGAATCCGGTATAAGGCTTGTCCTCAGATAATTAAATTCGACGGAAATCGGGTTTTTAAGTTCCAGAGCATTATTCAAATTTTCAGAAATTATCTCAAGTTCTTTGCTGCCCGTAAAAGACGGGGTTATAATTTCAACAAGACCTGCATATCCCAGTATTTCTTTTATTTCTTTAGATGCCTGATAATTAATATTTGCTTCAGGATAGTTTAAAATACCTTCAGGCATTGTAGATTTAACCTTGTCATATCCATAAATTCTGAATATTTCTTCATAAATATTTATTGCATCAAAAATATCGCTTCTAAAATACGGAGCAGTAACAAAAATACCGTCTTCCATTTCGGATAGTCTGACATCAAAGCCCAACCTTGACAATATTTTGAACACTTTATTTTTATCTATGGATTGCCCTAAAAAATTAAATAATTCATTAAAATATATATGAAATTCTTTAGGTTTTGCAATGTCTGCAATGTAATACGAATAGCAATTTACTTTAGCTTCCGGAATATTTTTTTTAATCAGATATACAATCCTCTTCATAGCATTAATTGCGGAAACGGGACTTAATCCTTTTTCAAATCTTGTAGAAGCATCAGTTCTCAGCGCCATTAATCTTGATGTTTTTCTAATATTTGACATATTAAAATTGGCAGATTCAACTACGACGGAATTTGTTTTTGCGTCTATTGCGCTTGAGATGCATCCCATAATTCCTCCAAGCGCGATAATCTTGTCTTCATCAGCGATAACTATTGAATCGTCAAAGAGCTTTCTTTCTTTATTGTCAATAGTCACGATAATATCATCATTTTTTTTATTTAATCTCGGAAAGATTTTACTGCCGGAAAGTTTAATTCTGTCAAAGGCATGCAGCGGCTGGGCAGTTTCGAGCATTACTAAATTTGTTAAATCTACTATATTATTTATAGGTCTTATCCCTGATTTAATTAATTTATTTTTAATTTCTAAGTCGGATTCTTTAATAAGTATATCGTCAATTTGCACTGCAATATAACACGGAACTGCTTCAGGATTGCTCATCACTACAGTAAGCTCTTCCGGTTTCGAAGAATATGAACTGCCTATATTAAATTCGATACCTTCGTCTATGTTCGGTAAATTTATATCTTTATCAAATATTGACGACATTTCATAAGCAAATCCTTGAATGCCGAACAAATCCGGCCTGTTTGGTTCAAGGTCAAATTCTAAAACGGTATCATTTAATTCAAAAATATCATATGCTGATTTCCCTAAAGGTTCATTGGGAAATTTTAGTATATTCGGTATATTTAGAGAAAATCCCAGATCTTTCTCGGAAATAAATGCTCCTTCCGAAACAACCCCAAGGATAGATTTTTCTCTGATTTTCAGTCCATCGTCAAAAATAGCGCCTTTAATAGCTATCAGCGGTTTATCGCCGATACTTAACTCTGCTTTAGCCTTCGTATAAACTATTGTTTTTTGTCCTGCTTCTTCTCCTGCATAGACTGTTGCAATATTAAAATTAGGACTCGACGGATGCGGTTTAATTTCTTTCACTTCTCCTACTATTATATTTTTAAATGATTTCTTTTCTGAATAAGCAATAATTTTTTCAACCTCCATCGTTCTGCTATTTAGCAGAGACGGCACTAAATTTTCTTTTCCGGTAAAATCAACATATTCTTTTAGCCAATTGAAACTAACCTTCAAAATTTCCTCCGGTATTTAATTATTTTATAATTTTGTCACACCTATTTCATTATATATACAATATATATAATATATATATTTTTTGCATCGTTTGTTCTATCATCTAATATGCATACGTAAGTTTTCAATTAATCAGGCGAATAGACTGGGCTGTTCCAATAAATATCCCGCCTTTTCATATTTTTCTTCATATAAATCATTATATACTATTCTTATTTCATCAATTATATCGTTTAAATCAATATTTTCAACATTAAAATTAATAACCCCTTTTTTATTCAGCAGCGATTTAAGTCCCATATTTGAATAATTATCCATAAGGACTGGTTTATAAGCGGGAATAAATACGGGTCTTTTTTGTTTAAACGCAAAATTGCACGTCTTTAATGTTCCGCTTGATAACGGGGAAGACATCGCAAATACAGCTAAGCTCGAACCGCTCTGAAGCCTGTCGCGCGCAACTAAATTTTTAGGCGATAATTTTTCGTGCAGCGGCAATTCAGAAATAACAGCCCCTTTTTTTAAAATTATATCCTGATACAATTCCTCATTTTGAGACGGATAGACAGGTTCCAGCAGTCCGGAGCCGATAAACGCAATCGTATTAATATTATTATCTACGGATGTTCTGTGCGCAACCGAGTCTATTCCTGCCGCCAAGCCGCTTATAACGGAAAATCCGGCATGGCCTATTTTTTTTGTTATATCTGCCGTGACGCTGCAGGAATAATCCGGCGGTCTCCTTTGTCCTATAACGGCAACCGCAAATCTAAGATTTTCTTTAATATTTCCCTTATAATACAAAATAGGAGGCTTATTTTTAACAAATAAGAGATTTGCCGGATATTCAGGCGATTGAAACGTAATTATTCTGATATTATTTTTTGCAGCTTCTTCTACCTCATCTATTGCGTGCATAAACGAGGTTCTTACGATTCTTGAATCCATCAATATTTCTATAATATCGTTTCTGAGTCCAATTTTTAAAAATTCAGTTTTATTTGTATTAAATATATCACACGGATTTGCAAAATGCGTAAGTAAAATAAATATGTGGCTGTTGCTCAAACCCGGAATTTTCTTTAATGCCAGAGTGCAAATAATATCATCCATAACAATTTAATATTTTAATTTACTGTTCTTCCTATAAATAACATTATAACTGAATCCGCCCCTCTTGATATCAAAATATCCCTGATTGTACTTGAGGTGCGACCTGTCGTTATTATATCATCAAATAAAATAATTTTTTTATTTTTAATGCGCTCCTCGTTCACTACTTTAACAGAATTTGCGATATCTGCCGTATTTCTTCTGTTTGTAATGTGTGAAGGTGCATACCCCCTTGTTCTTTTTAATATATCATCCTTATATTTAATTATATTTAAAGCATTTAACGACAAGCATATTATTTTATTTGAATAAGCATCTAACATAGAAGAACTTGTGGGGATAGGAATAATTAAATCACAAAACCAGAAATAATTAAATATAATATTTACAATTATATTTTCAAAATATTTTACTGCAAAACTGCTGCCTTTTTTGTACTGAATAATTAAATTAGAAAATGCATCCGCACTGCTTTTGCGTTTTGGAAAATAATTCCCGAGATAGAAATAATTATCTTTTTCATTATATTGTATTTTTAAATGCTGCATCTCAGGTTCTTTAATTTTGCCGTCTGATATATAAGTCATTCTGCGGTATATTATGTATATATTATGATATTATATTTTAGTGTAAGTATATATGTAAGTATATTTGATTAAAAAAATTTTATCCATTATTTATTCTATCATAATATGAATCTAAATTTCTTTAAACATATAACATTTTATCGGCATAATCTTATCGGCACGGAACTTTTCGGCTCTAATGAAATAAATTATTTTATTAACAGTCTAAATAAATTAAAAATAAGCTTCCCTCATAAAATATTGGATTTTAAAAATTATAAAAATAATTTAATAATTAATTATAATCAAAAACCGTTAAATTTTTGTTTAGATAAATTTTTAGCAGATTATAAAAATTTTGATTTTTTATTTGTCAAAAATATCTGCATTAATAATTTAAACGATGCTGTACTTTTTAATTCTATTATTGATTACTTTTTAAATACTTCCCATGCAATTTTTATACCTTGTTTAGAACGTTTAGCTCCTTCAATTTTAAATGTTTATGATACTCTTGCCGCTAACAGCTCATTCTCGCAATCTAATTATATTGATATATTTAAGCTTAGATTAAAATTATTATGTATGACAAAGCTGGCGGCAGCTAATGAAATTTATCCGGAAAGCATAAAGAAATTTTTAGATTTAGCCCTGCAGCATAATTTTTACGCCAAAAAAGCTCCTGAACTAAATTCTAAAGATTTGGTTCTTTATTATTCAAATAATTTCCAAATAATTATTAAACTAAATTTTCCGGCTCAACTTAATTTTAATAAATTTGAGTATACAAAAAATGAGCGTTTTATCAAGCTGACTGTTTATTCTAATTTTTATGAAATTTATTTTAATTCTTTTTCTTTAATTTATAAAATTATAGCCTATATAGCATATATTAAAAATAATTCGGATGCTAAATCAGGCGTTAATATTAAATCAGAAATTAATATAAATAGGTCTAAACGCAGCTCTTATCTTAAAACAAATTTAAGCAAGATTCAAAACACAGCTTCGAAAGAAATTGATAATCCCGTTATTATTATTGCAGGAGCCGGCTCTGGAAAAACTAATGTTATAGTTAATAAATTCTTACATCTTTTAAATTATATACCTCCATATGAAATTTTAATTTTAACTTTTACTAATAATGCAGCCGGTGAGATTAAAGCTCGAATATTAAAAGCTTTGAATTTGAATGATAATATATCAATCATTAAAAATAATTTAAAAATTCACACTTATCATAGCTTTTTTTATTCTATCATTAAAATTTATTATAGATATTTAGGCTTCCGAAATCCTCCAAGAATTTATACAGGAAATAACTGCAAGGATAATACTTGTAATTCTGAAATTGACGGAATAAATAATTTTGACGACATTTTACAATATGTTTTAAAATTATTTAAAAACGAATCTATTCTAATTGAAATTGCAAAAATGTACAAATATATTTTAATTGATGAATATCAGGACCTTAATTTATTAAGCGATATAATAATTAAAAAAATTGATTACGGAAAAGGTAACATTACCTATGCAGGCGATGATGACCAGTCTATATATGGATTTAACGGCGGGGATTCTATTAATTTACTCAGTTTTGATTTATTCTATCCATCTGGAAAGGCAGTTTTATTACAATCTAATTATAGGTGTAATGGGTCAATAATAAATTTTTCTAATAATATTATTAAACAAATAGACTTCAGATATCCAAAATCAATGATCTTAGGGAATAATATAAATAATTTTAAAAATGAAAACAATGAAAAAAATACTTATAACTTAAAATTAAAAGATACTTTACTGATTTTAATTAATAAATATGCCTGCGACTCTTATATATTTAATTATAATACAAATAATTGGATATCAAGCAACAAAGATTCGGCAGTAAACCTTATTCATTTTAAAAACTATTCAGATGAAACTGCATTTAATATTAATTTATTTATCTCATTGTTAACAAGCGGTATTAAAGCCGCTATACTGACCAGAACTGCCAAAGAAGAAACTGGATATAAGACGCTTTTTAATTATTATATAAGCTTGCCGCAATACAAGAATTTTAAGTTAAAATATAACAGAAATACCTTCATCGGAACAATTCACAAAGCAAAAGGTATGGAATTTAGCGTTGTAATATTGAGCGGTCTTTCAGCAGCTAACTTTCCGAAAGTCTATAAAAAAAACGATGATATGAATTTCAAAACTGCACATCCATTTAATGTTTTTTATAATGCGCCGCTTATAAACAATAAAAGTTATATAGATGATGAACGCAGATTATTTTATGTAGGAGCTACAAGAGCCAAAGATTTTCTCATTATTACTTACACAGGGGATAAATCTTCATTTATAGATTTTCAGCAATAATCAGAACTGATTTAAAACATCCATATTGCCTGAATATAACAGACGTAAATCATTAACGTTGTATTTCAGCATAACTAATCTGTCAAATCCCATTCCAAACGCAAAGCCCCTATACTCTGCCGGATTTATTCCGGCATATTCAAATACCTTCGGATGCACCATACCGCATGGAATTACCTCAATCCATCCTGAAAATTTACAAACGCTGCAGCCTTTGCCATGGCAAAAAACACACTCAATATCTAAATCTAAACCGGGTTCTACAAAAGGATAAAAAGCCGGTCTGAATCTTGTTTTTTTTGCGCCCAGCAGACGCTTAACCGTAGCTTCCAGAATACCCTTTAAATCGCTCAATTTTGCATTTTTATCAACAAAAAGACCTTCAACCTGATTAAACATGAATAAATGGGTTGCATCTACCGATTCGTATCTATAACACCTTCCCGGCGCGATGACCCTTAGAGGTGGTTTCTTCGCTTCCATTGTTCTGACCTGTACGCTTGATGTATGAGTTCTTGGAATTAACCCGTTTTTTAAATAAAAAGTATCCCAAATATCTCTTGCAGGGTGGTTATCAGGAATATTTAAAGCATCAAAGTTATAATGGGTTGTTTCAATTTCAGGCCCTTCAACAACTTCAAATCCCATTGAAGTAAAAAATTCTACAGTATCATTAAGCACTGCTGTAATAGGGTGTATATGAAACTGTTTGAGCTTAACGCCGGGAAGAGTCATATCAATTTTTAAAGAACGGTTTAACGTGCTATTTTTTACTTTTAATTGTTCTTTTAAATTTTGATAAGTTTCTTCAATTTGAATCTTAGCATTATTGACGGACATACCGACCATTTTGCGAATTTCAGGCTCATAGCCTGATATACTACGCAAAATATTATTTAATAGGCTGTTTTTCCCGAGATAATTTTTATATATTTCCTCTAAACTTTTTTCGTTAATTTTTTCAATAAGCTCAGTTTTAGCTTTATTTAATTCGTTTTCAATTTTTTTTAATATTTCATCGCTATTCATAATTATTTATATATTATCATTTTTAAATTTTTTAGCAATAATTATTTTATAGAAAACATTTACAATATAATTTTTAAGATATTACTTTTCCATGACAGATTATTAAGTCAATTGAAATATTTTATAAAAAAAAAGTCTGTTATAAAATTTTTCAATTTTACAACAGACTTTTAAATCTAAATCTGATTATATGCAATATACTCTATAAACAAATACGTTTATTATGGTTTTAAATATGCATATCCTTCTGCTTCTCTTAAGATAATTTCGCCCTGAGCCGACGGAACAACTTTCACAAATGAATATATTTTTGAAACTGGAATATGCAATTCATATAAGCTGTTTGCGCATTGAACTAACTCTACGCCGTCTTTTTTTAAAGTCAATAAAGCCTTTTTATATGCATTGCCTTTAAAATATAGATGCGTTCCTGCGCTAAATGCCTGTAATTCGATAACAATATGACCTTTTAATCTTGGGTCATTTAAAGCATTGTGAATATTATCGATAATCTTATTCATTTTTACTTTATTATTTGCGCTGATTACATAAATTGCATGATAAATTTTTCCCGGAACCATTGGAGCACCCATTGTAAAAGCAGGGCTTATTGATAGATTAGGAAAATATTTTCTAACCCCGTTAACATTGTGCCAACCGTACCATCCGGCAGGATGAATCGTTGGAGCTGTCCCTCTCCAATTTGCATAAGCATTAGATGTCATTGAAAAAACGGCAATTGCAAATGCCATAATTGCAATGCTTAATAAAGAGCTTTTCTTTTTCATTTTCTTCTCCTTTTTTTAGTTAATTTTATATATTTATCACACTTAAACGACTATAAATGACTATTAAATTATCCGTTATACTGAGCAGAACCTGAAAATACCTGTCCTCCGACATTTTCTAATTCCAATTTATAACTTCCTGCTTTCAACGCCTTAATTTTTTTAGCAAACGGCAAAGTTATAAATGCTTTGGCGCCAAGAGGCATTTCAAGACTGAATTTATTAACCGTCATTTTATTAACGTAAATGTTATGTATATCTGATTTTGGAAGTGAAACTACGGCTTTATTGTTCCATAAATACACCGTTTTTCCGGCAGCATTAACCAATTTTACTTTCATAATATTTGCAAGAGCGCCGCCGCTTCCGCCAATTCTGTATGCCAGAAATTTAACATTATTAGAGGTAATTTTAGCATTAGATACTGAAACTACAACTTTTGCGCCAAAATTATGCAATTTCCCCCAGACTCCGCCGTCGAATAATTGATTTGAACCCATAGTTACTAATGTTCCGAAAACGGTGAATATTATTACCCATGCTACATAACCGTTCCCCCACAATGGGCCGTTTCCAATTAATCTGTAACCAAATGAATTAGCGAAATTTGGCCATGCATTTCTGACTAAGTCGTCAAACGACCAAGCACTGCCGACGAACAATATTAGAAGCCCAATCACTAGTTCGACCGAACCTACCTGCCATTCATCAAGACATGTTGCACCCAACCATCCTGAACCGAACAGTATTCCAAAGGCTAAACAAACTGCGCCGAATGCGCCGAGTCTTGAAAACAATCCAAACATTAATGAAAGTCCAACTAAGAATTCAATTACCGTAAATATATCAAGAAACACAGCCAATGCGCCTGGATTTAATAATAATGTGTGAATCAAAGGATGCACACCCATAAATCCGCTTGCATGCGGAATAAAAGTATTAAACTTATGCCCCACCCACAATGGCGAGTTAGGCTCTAATTTCCCCGCCGATAATACAACTCTTCGCCACGCAGCTGAAAAAAACATCCATCCGAGTGTAATTCTCAGCGGAATTGCAGCATAGGCTAAATAGCGATAAAACGTACTGTCTTTAACATCAAAATTGTTTGCCATTTTCTTTACCCCATTTAATTACATTTATTACATTTGCTTAAATTACATCGTCCAATAGGTCGCTCTGACATATTTAAGAATCTTAAATTCTTTTTAACAATCCTTCATTATATTGATAGTCAATAAAACACAACCTATGCTCAATGTGTTAATTTGCAGATGTGTTTTATTTTAGCTCATAGTTAGTTAACATTGAAACACATCTGCAAACAAACTGGTATTTTAATACAACTCTATCAAGGAGCTTTAAAACCGTATCTCTCAAATATACTCAAGCTTGTTTTTGTTTTTAAGAAATTTAACCATTCTTTTGCGGCAACTTTGTTTGGTGCGCCTTTTGTCATAGCTGCACCGTAAAGAGCCGTCGTATTCTGACTTGCAGGAATCTTAACTCCTGTTATAGGATTGCCTATCATTTCCTGAAACTTCACTTCAGAATACCAATTTACGCCTGCATCAGATTTATGCTGCATAATTCTTATAGGTGTCTGACGATGATGAATATGCGTCAAGTATACTCTTCCAGATTTAACACCGTAATTATAAACAGCCTGCTCTAATTTTTTGCCGCCTGCTTTTATTAAAGACATTTTAATCTGCTTTGCAATTCCTTCCCATTCAGGATTCGGCATAGACAACTTTAATTTTGGATTCAAAAAGCTTTTTAAGCCGGTTATGTGATAAGGATTGCCTTTGTCGGTCATGATTTCAAGGTCGTTTGTAACATAAGTCACTTTTTTACCTACTGTCATACCGATTTTATTAGTATAGTTTAATTTTTTTGCTCCTGCCATGTAAACATCAGGCACGACATGCATTGTTAAATTGCCAAGGGTGATAGTATCCCCGTGTTTCCACATTCTGATCAAAATTCCTGGAGGAATGGTAATATAAAATACATGTTTGACATTTGGGTATTCTTTCAGAAACGCTTTAACTAAACGAGGCAGAACAAAGAATATGTTTCCGCCGATATAAAGCACTAAACTGGATTTCGGATGCAATGTAACGGTAGTAATATTTCCGTGATAATCTGGATTATTGTCGACTGTTATCGCATTGAACTTATATCCCTGATGAAGAGCTGGATCGCCCTGTTTGCACCATGGAGGAAATATCCTTTTAATCCCCATAGCAAATGAATTGTTAGACATTGTCATAGAAATTACAAATACAAAAGCCATAACAACGCCCAAAAGTTTGTAAAACTTTTTTGAACTTTCGTTCATAATTCTTGCCTCCTAAAAGTTAATTTGATTGTTTTGAATTAATTTTATATTGGAACGTAAACTGTATGCAAACTGTATATTATTTATTGCTGAATGTTGTACTTTTAATACAATATAATATAATTATCACTTAATGTTTTAAATGTCAATAAAAAAAACATCATTATAAAACTATTTTTTTTAATATTAATCTTTACATAAAAAATATATATGCTTATTATTATATAATAATATAAATATATATTGCGCGGACTTTACTGCATTTTGCCATACAGTTTAACCTGAGATTCAGGTAAATCGGCACTGAGATAATATTATCGTGTTAATACTCAGTTCAAGGATATGAGAAATTTAGATTGGTGAATAGGCTAATATATGAAGATAATATAAATATATTACGCTAATACTAAGTTCAAGGGGCTTAGTAATCAGATTGTGAGGGGATCAAATAAATATTGATTGGTGCCGAGGGCCGGAATCGAACCGGCACGGAACTAAGTTCCGAGGGATTTTAAGTCCCTTGCGTCTACCACTTCCGCCACCCCGGCAGTTTTAAGTAAAATAATTTCTTATAGACATGCAAGAATTTATTTTATTGCATCCGCGATTATTAAAACATCGCCCGCCAACAGCTAAAACAAAAATATACTTTAATATTACAGTAAATCTTAATATATTGTCAATATTATTTTTTAATATTTCAATTAATTGCGCAGGTGAATAAAATATATATATGTTTGCACGCATATCTAAAATATTTCGACTCTCAATAGATTTACCAGATATTTGTTTTCAAGTACTCATCTATAGCATCGGCAGCATTCTTGCCGGCTCCCATTGCAAGAATAACAGTCGCAGCGCCTGTAACTATGTCGCCGCCTGCAAATACACCTTTCTTGGTTGTTTTTCCGGTCTTTTCGTCAGCTATAATATATCCCCACCTATTTAAATCCATGCCGGGAGTGCTGGACGGCACAATCGGATTTACATTAGTTCCTATAGCAATAACCGCAGCGTCGATGTCGGCGATGAATTCTGACCCCTTAATCGGTATAGGTCTTCTGCGTCCGCTTTCATCAGGTTCGCCCAACTCCA
>JAJYQS010000046.1 GCA_021794475.1 bacterium
GATTGAAAAATAGGCGATTGTTTCTTAATCGGATAAATAACCGTCGGTTTACCTTTAATATTGGATAATTTTGCAGCCAATTTAACAGCATCTTGAAAATCTCCGAGTTTATCTATAAGATGCAGCTTTAAAGCCTGCTCTCCGGAATAAACCATGCCGTTGGCATACTTTTTAACATAAGAAACTTTTAAATGCCTTGCTTTCGCAACGGCGTGAACAAACTGACCGTAAACATTCATAACTACACCCTGCATCTTTTTTCTTTGAGCCGGCGTCATTTTTTTAAAAGGAGTGCCTATATCTTTATAAGGTCCGCTGACAATATAATTATAAGAAATACCTACCTTTTTAAACAGTTTATAAACATTAGGCATTTCCATAATCACACCTATTGAACCGGTCAATGTTCCCGGTTCCGCAACAATTTTATTTGCGGCGGATGATATATAATATGCTCCCGATGCAGCCACCGAACCCATAGATACGACTACTTTCTTATATTTTTTGAACTTCGTAAGCTGTTCGTACATAGCCTGCGACGGAGCGACTTCTCCTCCGGGAGAATCGACTTTTATAACAATTGCTTTAACGTATGAATCATGTTTATAATGATTTAACAGCGATATGAAATTGGAAGAAGACGTTATAGGACCGTCTAAGTTTATTACGCCTATAGCATAAGCCGAAGTGCCGCGTACTACATTATAGCCCACGGACTTAGATTGAAAATTAAACAAAATAAAATATATTCCTAAACCGAAAACAGTGACAAAAATAATCAAAAAGACAAATCCCGTAATAAACGGATGTTTCGAATTACTCATATTATGAACACCTGCATATTAAAAATGGAATATATTTTACAATAATATTTTATAACAATTTTCTTATATTAAATATTACATATACAATATATTCCATTATATTTACATTCTAAAAAAAAATTTAACAATAAAAAAATTTAGAATAAACTAATCTACTCAGCATTAACAAGCGAAAGTCCAATTTTCTGATCATCAGGTTCTATCGAAATTACTTCAGAAACTATATTAGAACCAATTTCAATATTATTATCTTTAATAAAATTTTCAGGAATTTTTGAATTATGTATTAATCCCTCTATGCCTTCCTCAAGACATACAAAAACGCCGAATTCTGTAATATTAGAGATTTTCCCTTCAACTTTTGCGCCGACAGAATACCGTTCATTGACAGTTTTCCACGGATTTTCCGTTAACTGCTTAATACCCAGATATATCCTCTGGCGCTCATCGTCAATACTGATGATAACAGCTTTAACGGCATCATTTTTTTTATATATTTCCTGCGGATGCTTAGGTCTTTTAGTCCATGAGATGTCGCTCTGTTTGATAAATCCGTCAAAGTTATCTTCTAACTCGACAGATACGCCGAATTCAAATATATTTTTAACTTTTGTATCTACGATTGTCCCCACAGGATATTTGTTTTTAATGCTGTCCCATGGATTTTCCGTTAACTGTTTCATGCTCAGAGACATTTTCCTGTTTTCAGGTTCAATGCTGATAATAGCGACTTTAATTTTTTCTCCTTTAGCAACAAATAGTTTGGGGTCGGATTGCTTCTTATCCCAAGCCATTTCGGAAATATGGATTAAACCTTCAACATCGTCTTCTAATTCTACAAAAGCGCCGTAATCGGTAATATTTATTATTACTCCGTTTACCACATCGCCTACTTTATGTCTTTCGGTAACATTTTCCCACGGGTCAGGGAAAAGCTGTTTGTAACCAAGCGATACTCTATTTTTCTCTTTATCGTATTTAATTACCTTGACTTTTATCTTTTCACCCAAATAAAGAATTTCAGACGGATGCGAAATTCTTTTCCATGAAACATCCGTTATATAGATTAAACCGTCCATACCGCCAAGATCGACAAAAACTCCGTAATCGGTTATATTTTTGACTATTCCTTCTATTATATCGCCTTCGTTTACTTCCGTAACGACATTCTCTCTTATTTTTTTAAGATCGTCTTCAATAATCTTACGTCTGGAAAGAATAATGTTACATGTTTTCTTATTAAAATTTATTATTACAAAATCAAGCGTTTTACCTAAATAGCTATCGAAATCTTTTGTAAGTTTAATATCAATTTGAGAGCCCGGTAAAAAAGCAGTAACCCCGTTAAGGTCAACTATTAATCCGCCTTTAGTTTTAGATACGATAGTTCCCTTAATAATACCGCCTGCGGTATATACTTCCTCTATATCATCTAGAATGGATAAACTTTTCGCTTTTTCTTTAGATAGTCTCAAATAGCCTATTTTATCGTCGTATTGACCTACAAACACATCGATTGTTTCTCCAATGGTGACTGCAATATCTGATTGGCCTTCTTCAGAAACAAACTCTTCTATAGAAATAATTCCGTCGGATTTATCACCTACATTGACATATATATACTTGTCGTCAATATTGATAATCTGCCCTTTTCTGATTAATCCGGGATTAGATAAATTATCATAAGATTCTAATAAAAGTTCAAACTCTGAAAGTTCACCGCCTGCATTAATTCTCTCTTTAAAATTTTTTTGAGCCATATAGTAGTTGTAACCTCCTAAAATTAATAAATCTAATCTATCACACCTTTAATAATTTAGCAAATATTTTATTTTTAATTATAATATATCAAAACTTCGTATTTTTTCAACAACCTTTTCTATAATCCAATCCGGAGTGGAAGCTCCTGCTGTAATCCCAATATTTTCAGCGTTCTTAAACCATTTATATTCAAGCTCCGCTTCTGTTTCGATATGATATGTATTATTTTGAATTTTCTTGCAGATATTTTTAAGTTTATTCGTATTAGCGCTATTATATCCTCCTACTACTATCATTATGTCGGATTCTGAAGAAAGCAGGGCGGCTTCTTCCTGTTTAAGCTTTGTAGCATCGCAAATAGTATTGAAAACTATAATCTCTTTACTTGTTTTTTTAAATACCTCGCAAATTATAGACAGATAAAAATTAATATCCTGCGTTGTTTGTGAAATAAGCGCTATCTTTTCATTAAATTTTATCTGTTCAAGCTCTTCTATTCTGTTTACGACTTTATACCTTGCAGAATCTGCAAAACTTATAACGCTTTGAACTTCAGGATGCTTGTCGTCTCCTACCATTATTATAAAATAACCTTCCTGAAAGGCTTTTTTTATATATTCCTGCGACCTTTTTACAAAAGGGCATGTTGCGTCGATTATGGTAATATTTTTTTGTAAAATTTTATTTTCAACGTCCGATTTAATACCATGAGACCTTATTATAACTTTATCTGATTTAATTTCATCTATGGTATCTACCGGAAATATTTTTTTGTCTTTTAACTGGCTGACGACTTGAGGATTATGTATAATAGGTCCAAGCGTATTTAATTCGGAATCGAACTTTGATGCGCTGTCTATTGCAAGATTTATTGCTCTTTTTACGCCGAAACAAAAACCTGCGCTCGGAGCTACCGTTATTTTCATTATTAAAAATTAATCAATAATACTGTTTAATATATTAAAAAAATTAGGAAATGACGTATTTATACATCTAACATCATTAATTACCGTTTCTTTATTTTTTAATAAAAGAGCTAAGATTATCATAGACATGGCTATTCTATGGTCGCCGTAAGATTTAATATAAAAGCCGGCGGCGTCTTCTTTTTCGGTCGAATTGTTTAACCCTGCAAAATTATTTGACTTATTTATACGGGCAGGCTTTCGCTCGGAATTATTGAACTTATATAGTTGTCCTGAATAATCCGGATTGCCTTCTATTTCAAACCCTTCGTCATATTCTTTAGATTTAATGCCGAATTTATTTAAATTAGTCACAATAGCTTTTATTCTGTCTGTTTCTTTTACACGCAATTCTTTAGCGCCGTGAACAGACGTGACGCCTTCGGCAAAAGACGCTATTACCGCAAATATAGGAAATTCATCAATCATATCAGGGACATCTTCCTCGGCTATATTTATTGCCGAAAGCTTAGAATATGATGCTTTAATCGTTCCGACTTTCTCAAAATCTTCCTTGTAATCAATTATTTCAACATTTGCATGCATTCTCTTCAGGATATTAATAAGTCCAACTCTTCTATCGTTTAAAAGCACGTCTTTTATAGTTATTTCAGAATCTTTTAATAGAAGTCCAAGGGCAATAAAAAAAGCAGCGCTGCTAAAATCTCCCGGAATTTCGATATTAAAAGGCTTTAGCTCCCCGCCGCCTTTTACATTTATTATATTTCCGCCGTCAGCCGTATCTTCTTCCGTAAACGGATAATCCTGAAGCGATAAAAATTTTTCAGTGTGGTCTCTTGTTTTATTTTTTTCATAAATGACGGTGTTTCCGTCTGCATATAATCCTGCAAAAATTAAACATGATTTGACCTGCGCGCTGGGAATAGGCACATCATAGTAAATAGAATTTAATTTCGAACCTATTATAGATAAGGGCGGATAATTATTTTTTCTGCCGAAAATTTTAGCGCCCATAAGCAACAAAGGGTCTATTATTCTTGCCATAGGACGCGAATTCAAATATTTATCGCCCGATAACACCGAAAAAAAATCGTTTCCCGCTAAAATACCTGCGATAAGCCTTGTCAGCGTACCTGAATTATATGTATTTACGACGCTTAGCGGCTCTTTTAGTCCATACAGACCGTTGCCGTGAACTTTTATTTTATATTCTTTGGTCGTTTCTATTCTTACACCAAGTTTTCTGAATGCTGCAACGGTAGCGAGGTTATCACGCGATACTGAAAGTCTGCCGATAATTGAATTTCCGTTTGCAATCGAACCAAGCATTATTGCTCTATGCGAAATTGATTTATCTGCAGGAACGGTTATTTCCGATTTTAGCGGTTTATCTAATCCTTTAACTAATACACTATTTGCATCGGTAGATAATTTAATCAAATTTCCTCCATTTTAAATAGTCAGTTCAGCATTTTTCTTTGTTTAGATATTTTGGCAATTAGCGTGTTAAGAGCATTTTCATCGTTATTTTTCAGCAAGACTTTAAATTTATTAAGATTATTAATATAATTATCTAATGATGAAATTAAATTATCTGCGTTTAATAAAAAAATATCCGTCCAGATATTTTCTGAAGATGCGGCAATTCTCGTCGTATCTTTAAAACCGGAAGCAATATATTTTAAAGAATTTAAGGATTGATTTGCATCTGCGGCATCTAGCACTGTTTTACTAAGACAAAAAGAAACAACATGCGGTAAATGACTTGAATACCCTACCATATAGTCATGAAAACATGCATCGGCATATACAATTTCCATTCCTAAAGTTTTCCAGAAAAAAGCTGTTTTTTCAAATGCGCCGGATTCTTCGATAACAATGCAGGTTTTGCCATGAAACATATTTATATCTGCATTTTCCGCTCCATTTTTATCCGAACCGCACATAGGATGCGAACCTATAAAATTATTTAATCCTATTTTTTTTGCGGTAGAAACAATTTCTTTTTTTATACTTCCTATATCCGTAATTAATTTAAATTGAGAAAGAAAATTTTTATGAACAGACAAAAATTTTAAAATTATTTTAGGCGGAATGCATAAAACTGTAATATCTGAGCGTTTCGGATTATATGCAGAAGGTATGTTATTAATTCCAGGGTTTAGCAATACCGCTCTATCAATAAAGTTATTTTTTAAACAAAAATCAATATTTTTTTGATCTACATCAAGACCGTTAATGACGATATCGGGTTTCAGAGATTTTAAGGCGCCTGCTAAGGAAGCCCCCATAAATCCCAAACCGATTATAGTAATTTCTTTAAACATTAATGATTAATGATTAGTTTAGCCGCTTTAATTTCTCAAACAAT
This sequence comes from bacterium, assembly GCA_021794475.1. GTDB lineage: Bacteria > SZUA-79 > SZUA-79 > Acidulodesulfobacterales > Acidulodesulfobacteraceae > Acididesulfobacter. Next base: position 5,883 of record JAJYQS010000046.1, read on the forward strand.
ATCGCTGCCATGAATCATTGCTTACATATTTATGTGCTAGATATTGTAATATTTTATTATATATTAATTATTATATTGTATATTATATGTTTTATGCTATATGTGAAATATTATATAATAATATTATGCATTATATACTTCTTTCGACAGCCGCTGCTACTTTTCTGCCTTTAGTTATAATATCCTGAAAAGTATCATATTTTAAAGATTGAGCTCCGTCGGAAAAAGCTTCTTCAGGAACAGGATGTACTTCAATCATGAGACCGTCGGCGCCTACGGCAATTGCGGCTAATGAAAGAGGTCCGACATACTGCCATGTTCCTGCTGCGTGCGAGGGGTCAACTATAACCGGTAAATGCGAAAGTTGTTTCAATACCGGGATAGCGCTTAGATCTAAAGTATTTCTCGTTGCGGTTTCATAAGTTCTTATGCCTCTTTCACAGAGTATAACCTCTTCGTTACCGTTAGACATGATATATTCTGCAGACATTAAAAATTCCTGAATAGTAGAACACAACCCTCGTTTTAATATAACCGGCTTTTTGACTTTTCCTACTTCTTGAAGAAGTCTGAAATTTTGCATATTTCTTGCGCCTATCTGCAATATATCAGCGTAAGAGCATATAAGGTCCAAGTCTCTAGGGTCCATAACTTCGGTTGCAATCAGCATGCCCGTCTTTTCTTTAGCTTTCTGCATATACTTAAGTCCTTCTTCGCCTAATCCCTGGAAGCTGTAAGGACTAGTCCTTGGTTTAAAAGCGCCTCCTCTTAAAACTGTAGCGCCGGCTTCTTTGACATGCTCGGCTATGCCTATAAGACCTTCAAGTGATTCAATAGCGCAAGGACCTGCTATAAGAACTATTTTTTCAGAACCGAAAGCTACATTATCGCCTACTTTAATAACTGTTTTTTCTTTGCCTATTTCCTTAGAAGCTAATTTATAAGGTTTTGTAATTCGTATAGCTTTATCAACACCGGGTAAAGCTTTTGCCTCACTAAAAAAATCTTTAACGGCATCTTCGACACCGATGCAGCCTATTATAGTAACCTCTTCCCCTTTTGAAATGTGCGGTTTTAACCCTGCTGATTCAATCTTTTTTAATATATAATTAAATTCATTTTCCGTTGTATTTTTTTTAAGCACTAAAATCACGTTATCTCCTTAATATATTTAAGATTTTATTTAATATTTATAAAAAATATTTAAAAAAATTTAACATTAGCGTTTAGTAAATGAATTATACTATATAATATTACATATCGCAATAAACTTCAATAAATTATTTTGTTTTATATGTATATTTCTTGTCTTTAATGCTGCGTTCAACAGATAACCTCTTTCAGCGCTCTTATTAATTTCAAGTTTTCGTTATGTTTGCCTACCGTTATTCTGAGCATATTTTCATAGCCAAATCTGTTCATTGGTCTGACGATTAGGCCTTTATTTAATAACTTTTCATTAATATCAACGGCTTTTTTATCTTTTAAATCAACAAGAATAAAATTAGCGCCTGTTTCGACATAACTTATATTTAGTTTTTTAAAAGCATTGTAAAGATATTTTTTTTCAGTTTCATTAGTTTCTATAACTTTTTTAAGAAACTCTTTATCTTTTAATGCTGCCCGTCCTGCTTCCAATCCTAACGAATTTACGTTAAAAGGCTCTCTGACTCTATCCATAAGCGACAGCAGTTCATTGCATGCAATACCGTAACCTATTCTTAATCCTGCGAGACCGTATGCCTTTGAAAATGTTCTCAGCACAAGGATATTACTGTATTCTTTAAGTGAAATCAAATCTAATATTGATTCGCCGGCGATATACTCTATATAAGCCTCGTCAATAATAACCAATATATCCTTTTTTATATTATTAATAAATTTTAATATTTCTTTTGCCTTGTAAAATGTACCTGTAGGATTATTAGGATTTGACACAAATACTATTTTAGTTTGAGCATCGATTAATGTCAGCATTGAATCAAAATCAAGTTTGTAGTCAGACGATAATTTTGAAATTTTTAATTTTATGCCGAGCTGCTCCGCCGCAAGATAATAAGCGACAAACGATGGAAAAGGCGCAACGACATTTTCGTCTTTAAAGCAAAACGTTCTTACTGCAATGTCTATAAGTTCATTTGAACCGTTTCCGAGTATGAAATTATCCTGTTCTAACTTAAAATATTCGCTCAGGGCTGTTTTTAAATAAAATCCGGAACCGTCGGGATATCTGTTTAAATTTTTTAAACTGGACATGACAGCTTTAACGGCAAACGGGGAAGGTCCAAGCGGATTTTCATTAGACGCAAGTTTGACAATATCTTTAATGCCTATTTCGCGTTCTACTTCTTCTATCGGCTTTCCGGGAATATAGGGCTCAATTTTATATATATAATCCGGTGCTTTAATGTCAAAAGACATATCGATAACTATCCTTTTTTTAAATGAAAATTAAAATTATTTAGAATTATAAAATATAATAAAATTCAGAAGAATAGCAAATTAATGCGAACCTTTAAACTTAATCGCTCCGACCGGCTGTTTCACAGAATAGTCCTTTGGGGAAGCAATTTTTTTAATATCTTCTAAAGAATTTTGGACTAATGACCTTTCGTAAATTTTAACCCAGGCGCAATCCAAATTTTCATCAACTTCACACTTATAATTTTTCATCCCTCCGCAAGGACCGTTCAAAAGTCCTTTAGGGCATAATGTAACGGGACAAATTCCAGCAGTTTCATTTAAAACGCATTCTCCGCATAAAGAACACATCTCTTTCAGTGATGATAATGACTCTATATTTCCGATAAACATCGTATCTACGCCTGAAATAACTTTCTTAGTCTTATCTACCGAACTAAGCGAACTGACTGCGGACTGAACCCCGCTGCCGCATGACAGAACTAGAACCGATTCTGACAATTTTATGCTTTCTTCATTGTCTCTTACCGCTTTTTTAACTTTTTGCAGATGGCACATTGCATCAATAATATAAGTACCATTGACTTTAATACTATTATTTTCTAAAATTTTTCTCATAGCTTCAACTTCTTTAGGTCCGCCCGTTCTTGAGGTATCAGAACATATTCCGCAGCCGAATATAAAAGTAGAGCCTTTAATTTTTTTAATAATATCTTCTAATGTTTTCTGTTTTGTTACTATCATATGTAATTGGCTCTTTGATTAAATGTAAAACGGTTTTACTTGAAAGCACTAAATTATTTTTTTTATATAATTATTTTCTAAACTTTAGCGCCAACTATTTAACGTTAATTATTTGTTGAAAATTGTAAAGCAGCGTTAACGGTATTTTCCATAAGTATCGCTACTGTCACAGGACCCACTCCGCCTGGAACCGGCGTTATTTTTGATACCTTCTGAATAACGCTGTTAAAATTTACATCGCCGCATATTTTGCCGTTCAGCTTGGCGATGCCCACGTCAATAACCACGCAGCCATCTTTCACAAAACTTTCGTCTATAAGATGCGGCTTGCCTGTAGCGGAAATTAAAACATCCGCCATTTTAGTCCAGCATTTTATATTATTTGTATGAATATTAAGAACGCTAACCGTCGCATTTCTATTCATAAGCATAATAGACAGCGGTTTTCCGACAATAATACTTTGACCTATTATTACAACATTTTTGCCTTTTAATTCTATATTTGAATAATCAAGCATTTTTATAATACCGAAAGGCGTGCATGGGTAAAAACTTGAATTTCCGGTAAATATTT
>JAJYQS010000063.1 GCA_021794475.1 bacterium
TGTTTATATATTCCAGCGCATCTTCCGCAGAGGAAAAAATTTCCCCTTTCATATTTAATTTTGAAAGACCGAGATTTAAAGCAGACCGCATATAAGGGTCGTCATCGACTATCATAATTTTATCGCCAATTTTGGCTGCTGCATCGGCATTTTCAGCATTTCCTGATATAATTTTATTTTCGGTCATTCCCGTAACACCTCTGAATAATTCTGAATATTTATTTTATTGCTTAGTAGGCACTATTTATTGCGTTATATTTATTTATTACCTTAGATGTCCTTAGTGTCTTGATACTTTATTACTCTATTTATAATAAATATGATAAAATATACAATATGGAGAAAAAAGAGAAAGAAGCTAATTCAGCCGATACAGACATTATATCAGAAACTTTTAGTATTAATTCAGACAGAGAATCATTAGAAAAAGCATTTAAATCGTTTGAACTTGCTTCAGTAAAGCTGTCAGCATATTATAACAGCTTAGAGGAAAAAATAGTAGATTTAAAGGAAAACCTAAACGCCGTCTTGGAAAGTATGCCCCTCGGCGTTATAGTAACCGACGAGCTGAACAGAGTAACATTTATAAATAAATATCTGGATGCCCTTATTCCGAACGGCAATTTAATTAAATATTTAAACAGCGATATAAACAAATTTTTTGAAAATTTCTTTGAAAAAGAGTCAATTGAAGATTTTATAAAACCAATTTTCAACCCGTTTGAAAAAACAATGCGCATATCAAATGAAAAATCCATTCCTATTTTTGCTTATGTAAAAATTTTATACGGTAAAGATAAAAAATTTTCAGGCAGAATTTTTATTTTTCAAAATATTGAGGAAATTAAAAAAACAAAGCGGCTTGCGGAAATTGGTGAAATGTCGGCAAAAGTCGCCCATGAAATAAGAAACCCTTTAGGTTCGGTAGAACTTTTCGCATCCATTTTATACACGGAACTGACAGACAAAAAGCATAAGGAAATAATTTCCAACATAATTTCAGCCGTCAAAAATATGAACACTACTATAACTAACCTGCTTGAATTTTCAAAAAATATAAAGCCGGATATTTCAAAACAGAATTTGTACGATATATGCAAAAATTCAATACTTTTTGCATCGCATATTATAAAACAGAAAAATATTGCCATAGCAGAAAATATTGACCGGAATATTTTCATAAATGCAGATAAAACTCTTATAACCCAATGTTTTTTAAATATTATAATAAACGCCTGCCAGTCTGTTCCTGAAGGCTCAGGTACTATTAAAATAGACTGCGCAGTAATAAAAAATGATTCAAACGACACAGACTATATACGCATAACATTTGAAGATAACGGTAAAGGATTTGAAAAAGAAAGCATAGGAAAAATATTTACCCCTTTCTTTTCAACGAAAAAAAGCGGAGGCACCGGCTTAGGTCTTTCTATAGCCTTAAATAATGCCATATTGCACGGCGGTTATATTACAGCCGAAAATTCGTCTGAAGACGGCGCAAAAATACAGGTGTATCTGCCGGATTAGCCGCAGCTGCTCAATTAATAGATTGGTCGTCAATAAAAACAAATCAAATAAAAATAAAAATAAATTATATTATTACATTATTATGGTATTACATTATTATATTATCATAATAAATAACAGATTGTGGCATAAATATTGCTTATTATTAACACATGGAACTTTTTGGAAAAATATACGGCGTACTGGATGAAAGTCTAAATGTCCTTAGCGCCAGACAGAATGTTATAGCTTCAAATATCGCCAATGCCAATACTCCGGGCTATAAGGAGAAGACTGTTAATTTTGAAAAGATTATGCAGGATGCCGTCGGCTCTGAAAATTCTCTCAAATTGAAAACGAACAGTCAAAAAGATTTTATAAATCTTGGCGTTGACAATATTGACAGTTCGGAAAGTTTCAGCAGCGCAAATATAGAAGCTCAAAAGGTTCAGTCCGTGCCCGCACTTGACGGTAATACGGTGAATATGGGTACCGAAATGGCGGAAATGTCTGCTAACGCGATAAGATTTGAGGCAGTCTCTACACTTCTTTCTAAGAAGTTTACGATGCTTAATTATGCTATTACGCAAACTACGCCATAATTTGCATATAAAATGCAATTTAATTACTTTTTATATTTTCATGCTGCTGCTCAGATAAGTTTCATGCATTAGTAATAGGATAAAAATAATAAATTAAATAAATTAATAGATTAATAAAATAAGAGGTTGACAAAATGAGTTTCAATGTTTCGCTGCAAATTGCGGCAGAAGGATTAAACGCAGAAAGAATCAGGATGAATGTTATATCCTCTAATCTTGCCAATATAAATACCGATAACGCCGGCAATGGTCTGCCGTACGTAAAAAAAGAACCTGTATTTAAAACTACCGATTTCGGAAATTATTTCGGCGTAGAGGTTAATAAAATTGAAAACTCAAGCGACCCTTTTTCTTTAAAATACGACCCGTCAAATCCTTTAGCTAACAAAGCTGGCTATGTTAAGACACCTAATATTTCTTCTATTAGCGAATTAGTCGATATGATTTCTGCAACACGGGCGTATCAGGCGGATTCGCAGGTTATAGCCGAATCTAAAGCGATGTCTCAGGCATCTTTAAAGATTTAAAAAAGATTTAAATTTAAAATTTTAATAAAAACTTAATATTTCAAAGCAGAAGACATAAAGTGCAGGTTTATTTTTTTGATATTTATTTTTTTGATATTTGAAACTTAAAATTTATCTATTAAAGTAAATAAAGTAAAGTAAAGTTAGTAAATAAAGTAAAGTAAAGTGAGTAAAGATTAATTTTTTGACGTTAAAAATTTGACACTTGATAAAATAATTTATAAAATATTAAGATATTTAAGATATGAATGTGATATCTGTATGAACAATAAATAAACAAGCAAGCAAGTAAAATTTTAATTAGGGGTATTTTTATGACAATTCCTATAAATAGCATAAATATTAATTCTATAAAAGAATTAAGTCCTGATAATATAACAAATCCTGCTTCGCCGACATCTTCATCCTCTGACGGCAGCGGCTCCGGAAGTTTTGCAAATACTCTTTCCGGATATATAAATAAGGTCAATGATTCTCAAGTAGAGGCTAATAAACAGGCGGAAATGATTGCTACCGGAAAATCTTCAAACATACATCAAGCTATGATTGATATGGAGAAGGCAAATGATTCTTTCGAACTTATGATGCAGATGAGAAATAAAATAATTACAGCTTATAATACCGTTATGGATATGCAGGTTTAGTTAAATAATTTAATAAGTTAAATAAGTTAAGTTAAATAATTTAATAATTTAAATAATTAAACGAAAATAAACGAAAATTATAATTAAAGACTTGCAGGGATTATACGAAAGGTTTACAGGTACGCAAAATAATTGTATTACTAATTATCTTAATTATTGATTATCTTATTATATGACAGATGCGATAAATGGCAGCTACAGCTAAAGATTTCGGAGCACAATTTAAAAAGTTTTATACAGACCTTTCAATAGAGCGCAAAATTATATTTGCAGTTCTTATAGCCGGGGTTTTAGCCGCTATTTATTTTATGGCTATGTATGCTTCTGCGCCTAAATACCGTGTTTTATTTTCTAATCTTAATCCATCCAGCGCATCGGCTATAATAAATAAATTGCACACCTATGCAATACCTTATAAACTGGCAGACCAGGGCAAAACTATTTTAGTTCCTAAAAGCAAGGTTTATATTACAAGACTGAAACTTGCTTCTGCAGGGCTGCCAAGACAGGAAGGCGTCGGATTTTCTATATTTGACAAATATCAGATAGGCATGACGGATTTTATTCAGCATGTTGAATATCAGCGGGCTTTACAGGGAGAACTTGAACGGACTATAAACGAACTTAATCAGGTAAAATATTCAAGGGTTATCATTGTCCTGCCGCGCCATTCCGTTTTTGTCACAAGGAGAATCCCCGCGAAAGCCTCCGTTATCATCAAACTGCGTCCCGGAACAAGCCTGAGCAGACAGGAAATTCAAGGTATTTTACATCTTGTCGCCAGCTCCGTTCAGGGATTGAAATCAAAAAATATTACGATAGTAGATACCAAAGGCAAAATACTTTCTCTGCCGCACAGAAAAAATTTTGTTTATTCTACTTATCAGCTTAGCTACGTAAAAAAAGTAGAACACAGCCTTGAAAACAAAATTGACAACATGCTCGTGCCGGTAGTCGGAAACGGCAATGTTGTATCTAAAGTATTTGTCAAAGTTAATTTCTCAAAAAAAATAGAATCCAAAGAAACATATAATCCTAACACAACTGCCATCGCATCTCAGGAAACTTACAAATCATCTTCCGTAGGCGCTGTTAAACCTAAAGGCGTGCCTGGCGCAAAATCAAACCTGCCGCCCGGAAAAGTGCCTATTCCCGTTATGACGCCTAAAAAAAATAATGTAAAAAAAGTAATTACAAATTATGACGTCTCAAAAAAGATAGAAAAAATTTCTTATCCTGTAGGAGCTATTCAGAAGATTGATGCCTCCGTCTTAGTCAACGGAACATATATAAAAATAAAAAATAAAGCGGGCAAAATTACGGCAAAATATACGCCCAGACCTGCAAGCCAGATTGCATTATTTAAAAATATAGTAAAAACCGCAATCGGCTATTCAAAGTTGGCTAAAGATAAGGTTATAGTTGCAAATATGCCTTTTAAAAAGGTATCGCAGTATATTCCGGCTCCGCCTAAAAAAACATTTGTAACAATAATCAAATCCCATTTAATGGAGCTCATAAAATATTTTGTAATACTTATAGCTGTACTTCTATTAATACTATTGATTTTAAAACCGCTCATAAGCTACATTACGGCATATAAGCACAAAGAAGAAGAAAATTTGGAAGACCGCAGAGGCGAAGCAATAGCTCAGCTTAAAGAACAGGAACCGCCTAAACCGGAACCTACTCTAAAAGAAGTGGCGGTCAATATTGTTCACACAGACCCGGAATCAGCCACTAATTATGTTAAAACCCTTTTAAGAGAAAATGGAAGGGATGTATAAATATGGCAAAAAAATTTACAGGACCTGAAAAAGCCGCAGCATTTCTTGTCTCAATAGGCGAAGATGCCGCTTCAGAGATATTTAAAAAATTAGACCTTGTTGAAATTCAAAAAATAACAAAATATATGAATCAGCTTCCGCCCATTTCCAAAGAGGATTCTGATGTTATACTCAAAGATTTTAATTCAAATTTCGGCAATGTGGATTTAGTTATTAAAGCCGACGATTACGTGAAAAATTTAATTGCAAGGTCGCTTGACCCTGAGAAAGCTAAAAAAGTTTTGGATAATTTACACGGCCCTATAGAAGAAGAAGGCTTAGAGACGTTAAAATGGCTCGACCCTCATGTTATAGCCGATTTTGTCAGAAACGAACATCCTCAAACCGTTGCTCTTATATTGGGACATCTTGAACCGATGCAGGCTGCGGCAGTTTTAAGCCTGCTTCCCGCATCAGTAAGGTCTCAAGTAGTTTTCAGACTGTCTAAACTGGAAAGAATCCCCCCCGGTGTTATAAAAGACCTTGACGAAGTGCTTCAGGAGCAGCTAAAATCTACCGGTTCTACCCAGAGCAAATTAGTCGGAGGTGTTAAAATAGTAGCAGAGATTCTTAATAATATGGATAAATCTATTGAAGAACCTATTATGAACGATATCGAAAAACTTGACAAAGAAGAGGCTGAAAAAATAAGAGAACTGATGTTCACCTTTGACGACCTTGCCGAAGTTGACGATAAATCTATGCAGGTTATTCTGCGTGAAATTTCTCACGACCAGATAGTTATGGCTCTTAAAGCAGCGTCCGACGAAGTAAAAGAGAAAATTCTTGCAAACGTTTCAAAAAGAGCGCAGGAAATGATAGTTGACGACCTTGAAGCTATGGGACCAAAAAAACTTTCAGAAGTTGAAAAAGTTCAGCATGAAATATTAAAAATTGCAAGAAGATTAGAAGATGAAGGCAAAATAAGCATTGCGGTAAAATCGGAAAGTGAAAAACTTGTATAAAGAATCTTTTTTTATATATATTAAATATCTATATAATTTTAAAGTAAAAAATTATGTCAAACGTTATAAGAAATTTTGAGGTGAATTTAGAAAGCGATACAATATACGACGGTTCTAAAATTATTTTAGCGAATGTCATCAAAAGCGGAAATATTGAAGAAGATACGGAATTGCTTAATGCTCTTGAAGCCGTTCCTCCGGTAATTCAGAAATTTATTTTAAATCATATAGAAAGCTATAAAAAGAAATTAAATAAAACAATTGAAGATAAGAGTAAAATAATATTTGAAGAAAATAAAGCCGACGGATATGCCGAAGGTTTTAAAACAGGCAAAATAGAAGCCCTTCAATCTTTAGCAAAAGAAGTCAAAAATATGACACACGTTGCAGCAGACATTGGTCAATTTAAAAATGTTTTATACAACGATGTTAAAAAAGAAACCGTTGAACTATCGTTAAAAATTGCCGAAAAAATAGTCAACTCCGCAGTCTTGTCCGACAATGATTTTTTAAAAAGTACAATATCTGCCGTCTTGGATAAAGCTGCAGATTCCACTAATATTATTATATATTTAAATCCTTCCGATTATAATTCATTCAGTAAAAATTCTGAAACGGCAGAAACACTGTCAAAAAATAAACAATCTAAAATTTCGTTTATGTCAGACTCTAACCTGCTGCCGGGAAATACCTTTATTAAGACAGATTTCGGGGAAATAGACGCCAAAATAGAAACCCAGCTGAAGCAGATAGAAAAAGCTTTCAATAAAATTATTCCAGATTAATAAAATAATAGATAATATATGGGAAGGATTTTAAAGTTTTTTAATCTTTCGCATTTTCAGCCTTTCTTTTTTAGAGAGTCTATGCGGATTACCTTTTTTCTTGGTATTCTTTGCATGCTCCGACCCGCTGCAAAAATCATCATCTCCGTCATCCGTAAAATCATAATCGTTAGAATAATTACCTTCGTCTTCCTCTTCATTGATGATATTATTAATTATAGCCTTAAATTCTTCGGGGCTTATACTTGAAACACTATCTAATCTTTCAACATATCTTTTAATTTCATTATCATTGGTGACTACTAATGAATTCCTGATATTTTCCGCTATCCGCATTATAACGGCATCGGCTTTTTCACCTCTTTTTGAATAGACTACTTCAATATTTCCTATGTTATATTTTGACTCAAAAGGTTCCTGCGTCAAATAACCGTCAAAAACAACTATCACTTTATTTTTTTTTACATTATAATATCTTGATAGTAAAATAATAGTGTTATTCCGTAATTCCTGTAATTTTTCGGATTTTACGTTTATTTTGAAATAAGAATTAAATATAAAATTATATCCGTCAATTATTACTGTAATCATAATACATAATACCTTTAACTTTAATTATAAATTAAAAATGACGCGCGGCAGTCAAACAGAGAATGTTTTTCAATACCTTGCGTATATAGTTGCGCAAAAAGAAGAAACCGGAAATTTTATAAAAAAAGCTCTTTTAAAAGCATTGCCTGCAGATAAAATAAAACTGCTTAAAAATTGCGGCGAACTTCCAAAACATTTTGAAAATCCGACTTATATTATTTTTCAGTATAATCCGCTCAATATTTCTCATATTGCAAAAATAGGTCCTAAAAGAAATATAAATCTTTTTGCATATATTGAACATTTACATGATTTATCTGAAAAAAATATTTTAGAGCTTATAAAACATAAAATAGACCATGCTCTATATCCGGAAAATATCAGCCAAATTAAATTTGAAAACTTTGTAGATTCTAGAATTTTCAAAAAGAAAAATAGCAATGCATTTATAGATATAGAATCTTCCCTTTTAGAAGATATTAACACAGAATTAGAAGAAAATATATACGGTATTTCTTCTAAACTAAAAAAAATTATAGACGGCATAGAGAAAATCGCGCTTTCAGACAGCAATGTACTAATAACGGGAGAATCTGGAACAGGCAAAGAACTTGTAGCAAAATTAATTCATCAAAAATCTAAAAGAAATAAAAAAAATATTGTGCCCGTCAACTGCGGCGCGGTGCCGGGAGAATTATTAGAAAGCGAATTATTCGGTTACAAAAAAGGCGCTTTTACGGGAGCTTATGCCGATAAACCCGGAAGATTTGAATTGGCTAACCAATCTACAATCTTTCTTGACGAAATAGGCGATATGAATTTTAGTCTTCAGGTAAAACTTTTGAGGGTGATACAGGAACATGAAATTGAGCCGGTCGGCTCAATAAAACCGGTTAAAGTAGATTGCCGAATTATTACGGCTACAAATAAAAACTTAGAAGAACTTATAGCAAAAAATTTGTTCAGGGAAGACTTATTTTATAGAATTAATGTAATACCTATACATATTTTACCTTTAAGAGAAAGAAAACCTGATATAATTTTATTAATATACCATTTTTTGAAAAAGTTTGCCGTTGCAAAAAACAATAAAGTTTTCGGCATGTCCGAAAACGCCGTCAAAATTCTTCTGAGTTATGACTGGTTTGGCAATATCAGGGAATTAGAAAATATCATGGAAATGCTTGTAGTTTTAAATGAAAGCGGCGTAATTTCAGAAGATGAAATACCGGATAAGTATTTTAAAAACTCCGATATAAATAAAATATATAAAGACTATACAGCTGCAGATACCGATATAACCGCCAATGATGAAGATTTTAATGCTCCTAAAGAAATATATGATATTGATTCAGATAAGAATATTATAAACACCGATAAAAACTCTAATGAAACTAATGAAATATATATATATGATGATATTAATTCAAATAAAAATACGAAAAACAATTCCGGTTTAAATAAATCTGCCATAAATAAAAATCCAATAAATGCGGATATGCTCAAAAGTTATGATTTAAATAAAAATACAATAAATTTAAAAAATGAGGTTGAACGGTTTGAATTACAGCTTATAAAACAGGCTCTGGAAATTTCAAACGGCGTAAAAGATAAAGCGGCAAAACTCTTAGGTATAAACAGAACCACGCTTATAGAGAAAATAAAAAGGTACGGCGGCAAATAATGGACAGAATTAAGACAAAAATTAAACCATTTTATGCACTGATATTTAAAATATTAATGCTTAAATTGATATTTAAAGCAGAATCAAAGATTAATATAGAATATATTCGCGTAAAATCTCCATTGTCTATTTTGTCTATTGCAGCTGCATTAAGAAAATACGTTTTTATTTTAACAACCTTCATTGTATTTTTATATATGCTGACTTTTACGTCCGTGCAGCCGGCATTTAGCGCAAACAGCGGCGTCATTGCGTCAAACAGCACCCCTGTTGCCGCCGCTTCGCAGAATAAGGCTGCCGCTCTTTATAAAAAAGCCTACAATTATTACAAATCTAAACAATACGGTAAATCATGCCGCCTATTGAAATTTATTCTGAATAATTATTCGTTAAACAAATTAAATGACGCAAAAG
>JAJYQS010000045.1 GCA_021794475.1 bacterium
TGAAACACCGATCTTATCTAATTCGCTTATGGCTAATTGAGAATTGAAAACGTCAACAAGATAAGCATGCATAATTTTACTCCGCTATAGTTTCAGCAGGAATATTTTTTGAATCGCTATTTTTATAGTCCGGTTTATGCGCTAAAATTATAGCATCTATATCATTGCCGTTAACCGTCTCTTTTTCAATCAGAGTATTTGCAAGATCCTTTAATATATCCATATTGTCGGTTAATATTTTTATAGCTCTATCATGATTAGATTCTACTATGTCTCTAACTTCACCGTCAATGACGACGGCAGTCGATTCAGAATAGTCTTTATGCTGCGCAAATTCTCTTCCGAGAAAAATCTGCTCGTCTTTTTTTCCAAATGTAAGAGGTCCTAACTTTTTGCTCATTCCCCATTCGCAAACCATTTTTCTTGCAATGTCTGTAGCTCTTTCAATGTCGTTAGACGCGCCGGTAGTCATAGAATGGAATATCAACTCTTCGGCGCTTCTGCCGCCGAGAAGAATAGCTACTTCATTCAGAAGAAATTCTTCATCGTAATTATGCTTTTCATCTATCGGCAGCTGCTGGGTCAATCCCATTGCCATACCACGGGGAATAATAGTAACTTTATGTATAGGATCGCTTCCCGGAAGCATTTTTGCGACGATAGTATGTCCGGCTTCATGAAAAGCGGTTATTTTTTTCTCTTTATCGCTGATGACCATACTGCGTCTTTCCGTACCCATCATAACTTTATCTTTAGCTTCTTCAATATCTTCCATTTTGACTGTTGTTCTATTTTTCCTCGCAGCCAATAAAGCTGATTCATTTACCATATTGGCAATGTCGGCGCCTGAAAATCCGGGCGTTCCCCGTGCTATAATTCCAAGGTCGACATCTTTGTCTAAAGGTATCGTCTTAGTATGAACTTTTAGTATCCCTTCTCTTCCTTTTATATCCGGCTTAGGAACAATTACCTGTCTGTCAAATCTGCCCGGTCTTAAAAGGGCTGGATCTAAAACATCGGGTCTGTTGGTGGCGGCAATTAAAATTACTCCGTCATTGGCTTCAAACCCGTCCATTTCAACAAGCAGCTGATTTAAAGTCTGCTCTCTTTCATCATGTCCCCCGCCTAAACCGGCTCCTCTGTGTCTTCCTACGGCGTCAATTTCATCTATAAATATTATACAGGGAGCATTTTTTTTACCCTGAGCAAAAAGATCCCTCACTCTTGATGCGCCTACTCCGACAAACATTTCGACAAAATCGGAACCGCTTATGCTGAAAAAAGGCACGCCAGCCTCTCCGGCTATTGCTTTTGCAAGCAATGTTTTACCTGTACCAGGAGGTCCGACAAGCAATACTCCGTGAGGTATTCTGCCGCCTAATTTTGTAAATTTTTTTGGATCTTTTAAAAAATCTACAATCTCTTCAAGCTCCTGTTTAGATTCATCTATGCCTGCAACATCTGCAAAAGTTATCTTTTTAGCGGATTCATCCATTAATTTTGCTTTAGATTTACCAAAAGACATTGCCTTTCCGGCTCCTCCCTGCATTTGCCTCCAGAAAAAATACCAGAATGCAAATAAAATAAGAATCATAGGCAGCCATGATAATAAAAACGACATGTACCACGGAGAACTCGGCACAGGCTTAGCAGTTATCGGCACTTTGTATTTTTCTAACAAAGGAACTAAACCGGGATGCGTCGGGGCATAAGATTTAAATTTTTTACCCGTTTTGAAAACTCCTAATATGTTATGAGATTCAATTGTTATACTTTTTATCTTACCTGCTTTTATATCGCTTAATAATGATGAAAATATTATTTTCTGAGATTTAGGCTTATGATGATTGAACATTGTAAATATAAATATCATTAGAAAAATAATAAAAACCCATAATAAAATATTTTTAATTTTGGGATTCAAATTAGAATGTCCTCCTTAATTCTTAATAGTTTGTAATTTCTTAATAGCTTATGTTACGTAAACTTATTTTATTTTTTATGTTTTAAATTGTAAACAGAAACATACCTGCTATAATTATATATTTATGCATTTGATGCTATTTTATTTTTTATGTTTTAAATTATAAACTTAAAACCATTCAAGCCGATACTCTACAAATGTAAAAATATTTTTAATATATATTCAATATTAAATATGTCATATTTAAAGTTTTTTTTCAATATAAATATACTGTTTTTTATTTACTAATTTTATATGCTTTTATATGCCCGTTTTATATACTTCAAAAATACTATAATAGTATAATGAGTATAATGGTTATTTCATTTATTATTTTTTAATAATTTAATACTATAACAATTTCATTTATTTATTATTGTTTAATAATTAAATACTATGTTATTTCATTTATTATTTTTTAATAATTTAATATACCCTATGTTTTTTGTAAACTCCGATATTTTTATAGTATCGCTCATCATAATAAACCCTATCCATACGATTTGTCCGCCGAAAAGAATAAGCGGCAGGTTATGTCTATATAATTCAGGTATTTTTTTGTCTATAAAAAAATCTTTAACTTTTTTTTCATGCCGCATTCCCAAAGGAATGAATCTGTCGCCGTTAATAAAATTTCTAATTTTTACGGGAAATGACAGCTTATCAAAATCGAATAATATAGCGTTAGCTGAATTCTTTTTAAATTTTTTTTTCATTAATTTATTTATAATTATTTTTGTGTTAACGCTGCTCAATTTTCCTATTGCCAAGTCAACATCTATTTCCTTTATATGAATAACCGATTTATTAATTGTCTTTATATCATCTGCATTATTTTTAATAATATCGTCGTAATTAATTAAATATTCGTAATGTTTATAATTTAACGGAAAATAATAATTAATATCACGTATTTTGCCGATATATTTATTATTTTCTATCTTTTCAAAAATTATTTTTTCATAACTTCTAATTACTCTTACATTTTTATTAAGATTAAATGATATATTTGGTTTACCGCTTTTTATAATATTTAAAAGATTTTTAAAATTACCGTATGAAATAAAATTATCCGCGCCGCCTTGATTATCGCTATAAATTGGGGACAGACACCTGCCGTCATTATCTTCTTTATCGCTGATTTTGAGATTAACAAGGATAGTATTGATATTATCTATATCAGTATCGGTTTTAACATCATTAGTATTATTGCGGTTACCATAAACGCCGCTATCATTATTAGCGCTATTATCATAATTATTACGACTATTATTGTTCATGCCGCCCATGCCGATTGAGATTTCATATATAGCAATCTTAAATAACCTATATAAGACTGCCTCGGGAAGTTTTAGTAAATGAACAATATTAAAAGTTAAAATACCGGAATCTTTATATCCGGTATTCAATATAGTATTTCTGAAAATTTCTTTTGCATAATTTTCAATAAATTCATCATCTTTTCGAAGAACTTCAGAAGTTCTATATAAAGTTCTAAGAAACGAGGGATTTATTTTTTTAAATTCTGGAATAATATTTAATCTTATATTATTTCTGAAAATATTTTCCTGATAATTAGTATAGTCCTCAAAAAATTTAATTGAATTTAAACTGGCAAAATCGATAATTTCATTTTTGGAAAATTTAATAAAAGGACGAATAATTATGCCGTTCTTAACTTTTATTCCCGCTATAGAACCGCTCCCGCTGCCTGTAATTGCTCTCATCAAAAAATTTTCGGCAAAATCATCAAGATGATGAGCCGTCGCTATTTTATCGGCATGTATTTTGTCCGCAGTTTTATAAAGAAATCTATATCTGAAATTTCTTGCCGTTTCTTCAATACTTTTTTTATTAATTTTTGACTCTGCAAGGATATTAGCTTTGTCGGTGTAAAACCGGATGGATAAGATATTGCATAAATCTTTTAAATATTCAACTTCTTTATATGATGATTCCCTTATTTCATGGTCAAATACTGCACATGCTATCTTAATACCTAATATGTGCCTTAAAAAATAAAGAGAATATAGCAAAGAAACAGAATCTACGCCACCGCTGACGGCAGCAAGAATTAAATCTCCGCGCTCAATAAGTTTAAATTCTTCAACGGCATAATAAAATTTTCTTAAGAAAAATGAAGTTCCTTTATTGAAATACGGCATTTATAATTTGAGGCTTTTTTTACATACATGATACTGCATATAGAAGTAATATTTATACTCTTATACTTTAATTGTTTTAATTTAATATTTTAATATATTGATAATATACTAAAATAATATAATTCTATTTTTTGCACTTAATAGTAAATGAAGAACTGTAAAGAGGAAGTTTAGTTATATCTGTAAATCCGGCGGCGCTTAATAATTCAATTGATTCAGCCGAAGAAAGCCTTTCTTCGACGGGCGGTCCCATTTTCAATATTTTATCTTCTTTGTCCCAGTCAATAAGAAATAAATTGCCTCCCGGTTTCAGCGCTCTTTTTATCTCGCGAAGATAATCCAATCTGTGCTCTATCTCGTGAAAAACGTTGGATGTCAGGATAATATCCATAGAAGCATCTTCCAACGTAATATTCGACTCTTCGCACTTTGTTAATATTGCGCAGCTTTTTTGATTTTCGTTAAAATTGGCAATTTCAATATTTTCTTTTATACAGGAAAGCATTTCTTCGCTGATATCTAAGGCATATACCTTCACATCAATATTTTCAATATCTGCAATTGTTTTTATTAAAGGAATTGTAAAAAACCCGCTTCCGCATCCAATATCCGCAATTTTCACTTCTTTTTGACCGCTGCTGCTTAAAATATCAACAATTTTTTTAATTTCATCGATTGCAATCTGCGGCGGCATCAGTTCATATCTTTCTTTAGATGTTAACCTTTGATGATGAGCGGGATTAAATTTATGCATTTACAATATTCTCCTATTTTGTTTCTTCATATTCAAACGATGTATCGTAATAAGACCTGTTTTCTATCATTGTATGAACGGGGCATCTTTTAGAAACACGCTTCAACTCATCAATCTGATCTTCATCAAGATTTCCGGTAAATTTTATTTTTTTTGTAATTTTATGAGCGTATCCACGTTCTGCATCAATATTTGTTCCTGCGTTTTTAAGTTCTTCAACCCTAACTCTTTCATGAATTACATCTATTTCCACATTTCTTAAATCATATTTCATTCTTTTTGCAAACATCATAATAACCGAAATAGTGCATGCCCCTTCCGCTCCCATAGCAAGCTCCACAGGATTAATAGCAAGACAATCTCCCCCGGAACCTTTCGGTTCATCAGTGATTATCGTATGTTTTTCCGTTATTATCTGATTTTGAAGATTATGAAGATGTTTCACTTTTACCGCTACTCTATCGCCATCTGCCATATTATTCTCCTGCTGATTTATTTTTAAAAATTATCATTTTATTCACATTCATTCGAATATTATATTTGAGGCATCTTTTTTAATATGCTGCTTAATTAATACCCTAAAAGTTCTTTTCTGACAGAATTAAGCATAAGAACTACATCTGCGGGTCGTCCTGTCATTTAATTAATATTCTAAAAGTTCTTTTCTGACTCTTGAAATATCTGAAGCATTTAACTCAAAAGGGAAACTTCTTATATTTCTCGGCGAAGAATCGCCGAAAGGTCTGTTGCAGGCAGAAATTTCCGATTTCCCGGGACATCCGGTAGTTCTAAATGCCGTTCCCGTTTCAACTATCATAGCTACATCTTTAAACGGGATTCCAAAATCCACTATTTTACCTTGGGCATCAAATTTCATATCTTCCGCATTACCCATATCATAATCAATAATATGCCTAGCTACCTGTACTCTTCTAAATTGACCTGCGGGACACTGCGGATGACTGTCTAATTTTGAACCTTTTTCCTGATAAAATGAAAATAAATGAGAACGGGCGCCTTTATTTCTAACATCCTGCATCCTGAAAACCATTTCTTTTTCGGTTTCTCCAAGTCCCACTACGAGATGGCATCCTACTTTATTTTTTCCGAAAACAGAAACAGAATAATCCAATGTATCGTTGTATTTATCCCATCTATGAGGTCCTTTAACACCTGAGCCTCTATATTCGTCAAATAATTCAGGCGTTGCGCAATCAAGAGCCACTGTAACCATATCTGCGCCGTATTCTTTAAATTTATCTATGTCGGAGTGCTTAAGTATAGTAGGGGTTAATAGTATAGAAGTCGGACAATGAAGATTTTTAGTAAAATTCTGCAGCAGCGTAAAGGTATCTTCTTTAGCGTTTTCATGAGTAATCATTGAGATGCATATTCTTTGGACAACATCTTTTTTAGCAAGTGTGGTTTTAACTATGTCCTCGGTTTTAAATGCAGGCCAGTCAACCCTTATAAAACTTTTGTCATTGTAATTTCCTTCTCTGGATTTTTGCAAACCGCAATAAGCGCAATTTGCCCTGCATCCATCATCGTAAGTCAAAAGAACATTGACGCAGTGAAGACATGCATTCCTATAAAATAATCCCGGCACCATTCCAAGCGTCATTGCTGCAGCAAGGCTTATTTTAAGATATTCCGGCGAATTTTCTGCAGCATGATTATTTAAATTTTCTTCAAAATGGATCGTTTCTAAATCAGTATCGGCAATAGCTATACCTGTTTCTTGATAATTCATATAAATATTCTCCATTTTCATTTATTGTATTTTTCTATATTGTTTTTCTGCACCATTTCTTAATAATATTTATTTTTCTATCTATCTTATTTTTTCTGCGTTCTGCAATTATAATATAGTATATATAAATAAATATAAATATTTATTATTTTGTTTACTCTTTAATTTTTATTTATAAATTAATTTTTTTATTTGCTTATAATCTTGGATAAATCCTGCAATATATTTGCATTGAGCATGGTTTCTCCGTCAAATATCCCTTTGTATGCATCTTCTTCTTTTTTATAATTATAGCATAAAGGAGAAGATATATCTATAAGCAACGCCTTGATTCCAGAATCTTTAAAAGCTTTATTGCGTTTAATATAAAACTCTTTGCAGCAAAAGCCGATATATGAATTTATATTATTATTTTTTAATTTATTTAATGTTTCTACAAGATTTTCATAATTAATTATTGTAACAGGCAATAAATTAAAGTCTTTCGCAAATTTATAAGCTGTACCGGTTTCGCAATCGCCGCATATTGAGCAATAGTCGGTATTTCTAAATTCGCAGCCTTTTTTTTTAGCGCAATAAGGCAGTAAAATAGCTTTTACTGATTTTATATCGCATAACTGCATTCCGTTTACAAGCATAAAACGTGAAAGTTCGTCTTCATTAATGCCAAAATCATTAAGAAAAGCTATTTTATCTATTATATTATTGATTATATTAAACAAATCCACTTTTGAAACATTCTGAAATTCAGGTGTATATTTTTCAAAAAATTCGTCTATTTTAAAAATTAATTCGTTAAGAGCGCAATCTTTTAAAAAACTTTCTAAATCAGCGATAGCTCTTTCAGGTATAACAAAATAATCTCCGGTAAAATAGATATATTTTAGCAATTTTCTTTTATAATCAACTTTGGCAGAAGTTTTAAATATCCCTCCGCTGCATCTGTACGTATCTTTAATTGTTTTAGTTTCTAATAGTTCGTTATCAGATGCATATACCCATTCATCCGATTTATAATATTGTTGATTTGCGGTAATATAATTATTTTCTTCCGCGCTCAGTG
Organism: bacterium; assembly: GCA_021794475.1. Lineage (GTDB taxonomy): Bacteria > SZUA-79 > SZUA-79 > Acidulodesulfobacterales > Acidulodesulfobacteraceae > Acididesulfobacter. The sequence continues at coordinate 7,699 of JAJYQS010000045.1, forward strand.
TTCCATGAGTAAACGGGATATTAAAATATTCTGAAAATCCTTCAATTATTACAGACTTTACAATTTCTATATCTGGAATATGCCCAAGTACATTTTTTAAAGATGTAACCCTTGAAGAAATGGAATCAAAATTTTTTGAAATTAGCTTTTCTACAGGAATCTTTAATGATTTTACCATGTATTCAGGATTAAAATCCAAAAGAAGGGTGCCTTGAAAAAAAAATATAGACGAATCGTATGTTCCTCCGGTGCCTGATATTTTTTTTCCTTCTACTTCAATATCGTTTCTAGGTCTAAATTTTGCATTAATGCCCAATTTATTAATGCCTGATACAAATGCATTACATATATTTTCGGTTAAGTTTTGAAAATTTGCGGCTTTTAGAGTTTTTGAGGAAAAAACCAACTCCCAGCCCAATTGCGCTTCATCAAAATATATAGCACCGCCGCCGGTAATGCGGCGTCCTATATCAATATTCTTATCATTGCAGTAATCTATTCTTATTTCATTTTGCACCGACTGATGAAATCCGGCAAGTGTGCACGGCTTAAATGTTAAAAAACGTAAAGTATCAGGAATTATGTTATCTTTTCTTAAATCAAGCATTGCTTTATCCATAGCAATGTTATAAGAAAAATCCTTAACTCCTGTATCTATAACTCTAAACATTTTATTATTTATTATTTAATATTAATTTAACCGCCTATATTGATAGTAGATAGTGCTTCTTCGGCAAAAATCAAGGAACAGCAGATATCTGAATATAAAGGTTTTAGCTCAAGTTCTTTACTGAAAGGTATAACGCCTTCCGAAGGATATGCAATTCCGTTTAGTCCCGCTTTAACGGCAAGCTCCTCTATTTTAAATTTATTCATCCCGTATGGTCTTTCGCAGCCAAGCAAAACAGGAGTATGGGCAAATTTTTCTCTGGCATATATAAAAACATCGCCTATTTCTTCAGGCTCAGGAGGAACTGTATTTTCCATTTTTGTGTTACCCATAGGCATAAATCCTACAAGAACTAAAGAAGATATACTGTGCTTCGATATAATATCTATTGCATTAAATTCACCTGCAATTTTGCCATGCTTCAAACCTATAACAACATGAGGCGAACATGGAATATTTCTTTCAGATAAGTATTTTAAAGAATTGTCGTAATCTTCTACCGCAGCTTTTAAGTGATAAACAGTACGAATAGTATCTTCATCGCCTATTATATCAAGCATAGCGGAGTCAACGCCGGCATCAAGCAGACCGTCGGCTATTTCTTCGGTAATAATACCGCAATGAACTATAACTTTTAGCTTAAAATCGGTCTTAATTTTTTTAATAGTATTTATATAAGGTAAAATTTCGACTATGCCCTTAGAGTTTGAACCTCCGCTAAGCAAGAAACCTTTGCCTTTTGATTTGGATATTTGATCTGCTCTGTAATATAAGTCATCCGTGGTAATTACAGAATCCATAGATTTCAATATTTCTGCATTGCAGTGGTCACATTTTAATGAACATGAACTGCCTGTTATCGACAAGGGAGGAAACGAATCAGATTTTTCATTTTTAAAATCTTCAGTTTCATAAGCTT
>JAJYQS010000105.1 GCA_021794475.1 bacterium
TAATCGTGATAACGAACTTGTTATAAAAATTAATCTGAAAGATTTAAAAAAAATATGCCTTTATTTTTCTAAAGATTTAAAATTTTATTTATTATCGGCTTTTGCAGCCGATGAAAGTAAAGATGGCGGCAATAATTTTAAAATAAGATATGTTTTTTCTCATTCGGCTATGGATTTATTTATAATTGTAGAAACATACGCCTCTGCAGACGGAATATTCCCGTCTTTATCGGCGGATATGCCGGTCTTAAACTGGTATGAAAGAGAGATTAAAGACTTATTCGGATTAATCCCTGAAGGACATCCCGACCCGAGACCGCTTATGCTGTTTCCCGAAAATTATCCTCAGGATACAAATAATAATAATGAAATTAATGCCCACTGTTCTTCCGATTCTGCAGGATACCATCCTCTCAGAAAAGGTTATCCGTCAGGTTTGAGACCCGAATTTAAAAAATACGGGGAATATCATTATAATAAAGACGTTAAAGGAGACGGGGTTTTTAATATATTGGTCGGACCGGTTCATGCAGGCATAATTGAACCGGGACATTTCAGATTCTGTATGTCGGGAGAACCGATACTGCAGTTAGAGATAAGGCATTTCTGGAAACATAGGGGAATAGAAAAAATTGCTGAAGGAAAAACAATAGATGAAGCGCTGTCTTTAGCCGAAAAAATATCCGGCGACCATTGTGTAGCGCATTCTTTAGCTTTTTTATCTGCGGCAGAAAAGATTTTAGATATAAAAATATCTAACAGAGGACTATACCTCAGGACTATTTATGCCGAATTGGAAAGGCTGCTGTGTAATATTAATGATTTTGCGTGGCTGTTTCAGGACGCGGGATACAGCTTCGGTGCACAGGAGACCTTTATATTGAAAGAAGATATTATGGAATTGAACAAATATCTGTCGGGGAGCAGGTTCAATAAAGGCGTTTTATCTCTCGGCGGTATAAATGCATGCGGAGATATAGATGAATTGAAAAAAAAGATTTTGCTGGAAAAATTACCAGATTTTAAAAAACGTTATTTGAATTTGAAAAAAATGCTTTTAAATTCTTCTTCTATTCAGGAAAGATTTGAAGAAACAGGATATATAAACAAAGAAACCGTGTTGGATTTATGCGCGTTGGGTCTTGCGGCAAGGGCATCAGGGGTCTCATCAGACACGAGAAAAGAGCATCCTTATTTGATTTATGATAAATTGCATTTTAATTCAAAAGTTTTAAAAAACAAAGATGTTTTTGCAAGACTTTTAATAAGATTTTATGATATAGAAGAAAGTTTTTCAATTATAACACAATGTTTGAATGAATTGCATGCGGAGGAGCCGCAAACATCGCTAAACGGTGCCGGGCAAAACGATGCCGATATTAATATAAAAAAATATAGGCCGTATGCCGCCGCCGCCGCATTAACATCTTCAGATACCGGCGTCGATGCCGGCAACAATAGCAATAATGCGGTGTTTTGGGGGTTGGGATACTGCGAAAGCCAGAGAGGCAATATCATGCATTTTGTAGAACTTGATGAAAGAGCAAAAATTTTAAGGTGGAAAATAAGAGACCCTTCCTTCCATAACTGGCAATTAATAGAATTTGCCGTTATAGGAGACATTATAGCCGATTTTCCTATAGTCAATAAAAGTTTAAACCTGAGTTATGCCGGCAATGATTTATAGCTGACGGTTTACGGCGGCATATTTATATTTTATATAATGAAGTAAGATTAATAATAAAATAAATTAAAATTAATAAATATGATTAATAAAATTATATGTTAAATATTTTAAAAACACGCATAAAAGAAGGGATAAAAGTAAAAAAAATAAATATAAAAGATATTAAAAAAGATAATATCGTTATATTTAATGAAGAATTAAGGAATAAATTGCTGAACAAATCGGAAAATAGACATTTTATAAATAATATCTCTATAAGATTGGTAGATTCCGGAAGCTGCAATGCCTGCCTTCATGAATTATCCGCTCTTACTAATCCGTATTATGACATGGAAAGATTTGGATTTAAATTTGTAGCTGCTCCGAAACACGCAGACGTTCTCATGGTTGCAGGATGTGTCACAAGAAATATGTACTCTGCGCTGATGAAAACTTACGAGAATATCCCGAACCCCAAATTTGTCGTTGCTATAGGCGATTGTGCAATGGATGGAGGAGAATTTAAAGACAGTTATGCTACGCTGGGAGGCATCAAAGACAAGCTGCGTGTCGATATTCTGATAAAAGGCTGTCCGCCGGAACCCATAGATATATTATCCGGTTTATTATTAGCCTTTGGAAAGCCTGTAAAATAAAATTTATTTAGATAACAATATAATGATAATGCAGTCTTTTTTTACCCTGCAGCTGCCGTAAAGCCCCTTGCTTTAGCTATGGGGATATAAGGCAATAAAACTTAAAATAACTTAAGTTATCTATATTAATATTAAGATTATTAAAACCTATGAATTGAAGGGATTGATTTTTTAAAGGTTGGACAGTATAATATTAAGTATGAATGCAATTAATAATCCCGAAGATGCTTGCGATAACCATAACGGCCATGTTTCAAATTGTCTGATATGCGGAAGTAAATTGCAATATCTGCAATCTTCTAGGGAACTGACCTGTTTTTACTGCGGGAAAAAAGAGAAATCAAATATTGTCTGCGCAAATGACGAATCGCATTACGTCTGTGATGATTGCCATAATATCTCTTCAATTAATTATATTAAAGAATTTGTTATAAATACTGCCGCCGAAGATCCTTTTGAAATTGCATTGTCTATATTAGAAAATAAAGATATTCCAATGCTTGGATGTCATCATTGTTATATTTTAACCGGTTCAGTTCTTGCAAGTTTGAAAAATAAAAAGCTCTTTAATATAGGCAATGAAGATGTAGACGAGGCTTTCTTCAGATTATCGAAGCAGGCTGTAGGGGGCTATTGCGGACTAAGCGGCGTATGCGGAATTGTCCCTGCATGCGGGGTGATTTATTCCATTTTAACAGGTGCGGTCTGCGGCAAAGATATGGAGCAAAAAATTACTATGGGTTTAACATCGGCTGTTTCAAATGCCGTTTATGGACTCACAGGACCTTCATGCTGCAAAGCATATATGTTTAGAGCTCTTGAAATTATCATTACCGATATTTACAGGGACTTCGGAGAGGTTATTTATGGTAAAGATTTTGAAATAAAATGCGGTTTCGTCGATTTACATCCTCATGGGTGCAGAAAAGAGAAATGTCCTTATTATTCCGGCGTAATATTTAATGTTTATAATAACAATGAATTTGCTTGCATACCGGCGGCAGCCGCTGCGGAAAACGTGAATTTATTAGCTTCTTCAAATTTATCTGCTTCATCTTTATCCGCTTCCGCTTCATCCGCGGCTGATTTAAATGTTGGTTCGCCGGCCGCCGCCGGACAGCTTGAAAACAATAAACTTAATGCCGTGAAATATACTTTCGGCGAAAATAAAGTAAAGGCTGACAGTGCCCCGTGCTGAGGCGCTAAATAAAGCCTGAGTTCAGGTTTTTCTATAATAATGGGAATGGGTAAAATAATAGAAGTAGAGGTAAAGACGGGTTTAAAATTTAAAAAATTTGAAATCATCGAAAACAGCGGCAAAATTTGCAGCAGCAGCAATAATAATAACAACAATGATATAAATGAAAATGTCGATAAAATTAAACTTTATATTACCGAGCGTCCTGTAAACAATAAAGCCAATGAAGCTGTGATCAAATATCTTTCAGAAATATTTGATACGCCGAAAAAGAATATTGAAATAATTAAAGGGCTAAAGATTAAGAATAAGCTCGTTAAAATTACCTTTTGATAATAAATCAAGAATATGCCTATGATGTGTAAAGTATATAATCTGTGTTTTCTTTGATATTTCAGAAAAAATTTTCAGACATTCAAAAGCCCTTTCATCGTCAAAATTCACTAAAGCATCGTCTATTATCAAAGGCATTGGTTCATTTGATTCTATATATTTTTCAAAACTGGCAAGGCGGAGCGAAAGGTAAAGCTGGTCGCAAGTGCCCTCGCTCATACCGCCGACCTCTATCTCCCGTATTTCTTCGCCGGCGCCGTTTCTTAAACCGACAAGTATAGCCTCGTCTTTTTCTGTATAAGATGTTCTGAGACCTGAAAATGATTTCAATGTCAGAGCCGAAAATATGCGGCTTGCTTTTTCTAGAACAGGTCCCTGATTTTGTAATCTGTATCGTTCTATTTCATTTTTAAGAATAATAGACGCAAGTCTTATTTTGATATATCTGTCAGCGTAATGTTCAATTTGCGCCGCCGCTTCTTCTTTATTTTCCGCAGCTTCCGCCGCCGCACGTGAGTTGCCGTCGTATTGTTTTAGATATTGCTTTTCTGCGCCTATCGACTGTTCTAATTCAGAATTTTCTTTTTTTAGTTTTTCAAGTTCCAATTTTGTATTGGCAATTTCGCCTGGAATAGAATCGGGATTAATTTCTTCAGATGCGGCAATAAATTTTTCTATTTCAATGCCGCCTGAATGTCCGCTCAATTCTTTATTCAGCTGTTCCAATTTATTTTTCAGCAATTCGGCTTCTTGAGATTTTCTCTCAACATCTTTCAGCTGTTCAATGTTTTCGCAATTAGCCTCTTTCATCATGGATTTAAGTTTTGCGTTTAATACTTCTAATTTATTTTTTATTGTATTATTTTCTTCTTCATATTTATAAAGGTCGTCGTTGAGTTTTTGCAGAACGGCTTTATCTTCAATAGCTCTGCTCAAGGCGCTTTGCATCGCATAAATTTTATCTTTGACTTCTAAATTAGATATCTCCGGCTTTGCCGCAGCGCACAGGCTGTCCGCTTCGAGTTCAAAATCTTCAATATTTTTCTTAATAGCCGTTATTCTGCTCATTAATGTTTTTGATTCGCTTATTTTAACCGTCAATTCCTGTTCTATATCCACAAATTGCTTAGCTGCCGAGTATTCTTCGTCAGATTTTAATCCAAGCGCCGACATTTCTTTTTTCCATTTTTCTTTAAGGTCGTTAATTTTGGAGATTGTTTTTTCTTTTTTTATGTTTGCGCTGTCTAATTCTTCGTCAAATCGTTTTATATCCCTGTCTAATTCGGATTTTTCCGTTTTAATTGCATCTTGCCGTTTAATAAGATACAGACCTTCATTTATCATTTCGGATAACGTCATAGATTGCGTCTGCGATAGACCTATAACTTGGACCGGTTTGGCAGACTGAGGTAAATACTTTGGCGCTTGCGGTAAATGTGGCGATGATTGAGCCTGTTTTTCTTCAGATTGATTTCCTGCTTCTGCCATATAGCCGGCAGATTGCAGATGTTCAAAGAGTGAAGAATGATTTTTATTTATCTGTTTATTTATATTATCTATGTCTTCTTTTAAGTATCTTAAATTTTCGGCGTCTTTTGCAAGTTTTTGCTGATTTTGCAGCCATGAACGCATCTCTTTCGGTGTAAGCGGCGTAAATTTTAAAGGGCTCCATAAGCTGTTCCATTCCACCGTGAGTTTTTCTTTCATTGCAGTATATTCTTTTTTTTGTATTTCAAGGGATTGCAGCTCATTTGCAATACTGCCTAATCTGGAAAGCCAGATTGTCTTTTTTGAAACGGCTTCGGATTCATGCCTCAGACTGTCGGATATTTTATCGGTATTCTCTATATTTTTTTCGTATATGTCGACTAAAGACAAGCCGCCGTCATTCTCGCCATTGTCATTGCAGTCAAGCGCATATGCATGAATTTCCGTTTCTTTTATTTTTTTTTCGATGTAGATATCTTTTATTAATATCCAGCCGCGATTTCTTTTCGATCTTTCCTCTTCAAGGTCTGCTTCGGTATAGATTAAGCCTTTAATCTCAAGAGCCGCAATATTTCTTTTTATATTTTCGGTTTCTTCTAAAAGTTCGTTAATTTTAGATTTAATTTTATCAGTCTCGGAATCTGCCTTTTCAAAGTTTCTGTCAAATTTGTCTATTGTTTCTGCAAAAGGAACCGGCAGCGTTTCAATTTCTTCGATAGTTCCGTTCCATAATGAAAGTTTAGAAAGTTCATTTTTACAGGAAGTTTCTTTTTTTATAAAGTTAGCCGTTTTTTCTTCTAAAAATTTTTCAATATCTCCGTCTTTCCGGATATTTTCTATCAATGTTTTTAATCTAGACAAATCGAAATATTCGCCTGTTCCGTTAAGTTTTGCTTCTGCAGCTGATTTCTTGCGCTCAAGAGAATCTATAAGTTCGTCAAACTCGGATATTTTATTTTTTAGTGCGTTAAGAGCATTTGATAATTGCGAAATATTATCGCGCTGTTCCATAGCTGCGGATAATTCAGGAACTTCCTTATTAGAAATATCCGGCCTAAATTTCTTAAGTTCATTGAACAGTCTTTCGGATTCATATTGCATATTGCTATACTGACTTTCAAGAACGGGCAGGTCTTTTAATTCTTTTATATAACTGCCCAGTCTCACATTAATATCTTCAATTTCTTTTCTGCGCGCAAGTAAGTTTTCGGGGATTTTAATATTTAATATTGCATCTTTAACCGACCGTAATCTTAAATTGTTTGCTGTTTCTTCACGTGCGGCGATTTCTAAAGATTGAGAGGCGTTTTTCCTTTCGTCTATAAATTGTTTTCCAAGAATTCGGATATCTCCGAGACGCTCTATGTTTAAAATAGTTTCTTTTCTTTCGGCAATAGTCGGCAAAGCAATATTTATACGTTCAAATCTGCCGAGTTTTGAACTGAACTCGGTTATTTTTTGATTTATATCCGACTTTTTGGCTTCTGCATCTTTAAGGTTTTCATTATGCTCAGTCCATTCTTTAGGCACAAGCGAATATTGTTTAATTTTATCATTGGCATCTTTATATTTGGCAATATAAGTAATTATGTGAGATTTAGGGCTTCTTGGCTTGAAAATATCTCTTGATTCGCCGTCTAATTCATCAAAAATTTTTCTGAGACCGCTTATTCCGGTGCCTGCCGCAAAGAGACTCTGCCCTATATCTCCTTTGCCGGAGACTATATCTTTTCCTCCGCGTACAAGGTCTTCATGGCTGAAACCGAACATCATATCAAAGGAAGATTCATCGATTCCGGAAAGAAATTTTTCAAGTTCCCGACTGCTGATTTCAATTCCATTCTCAGATAAAAGAGTTTTAGCGCGTCCCTTTCTTCTCTGAAAGTGTAACGTTTCTCCCGCTGTATTTTCTATAGAGGCAGAAATGCGAAGGCGGGTGCCGTCAAATTTAAAACTATCGGGAGTACGTTCCGGAATTCCAAAAAACAAAGACCTTAAAGCCCTAAGACTTGATGTTTTTCCGGATTCGTTCTGTCCGTAAACTATGCAGAAAGAAGACCGAGAGGAAGATTTGCCGTTGTCTTCAAAGTTAAGGCGCATATCTTCAAACGGACCGTACGGATTTAGTCTCAGCGATATTATTTTCATATCCTGTTAATTTTTTAATTTACCTAATTAGCATTAATGTTAATTATTTTGTTAATTATTTATTTTTTTGTTTAATTTTTTAAGTTATCTAATTATGTTTATAATATTTTATTTTATATATTTTGTTTAATTTTACATTTATTTGTATTTTTACTTTATTGAATTTGCCATTTTTATGGCAAGCTATGCCTCATGCGTAAGCAGGCGTGATATTAAGAGCTCTTTTGTTTCGGTTAAGATTTCTTTAAATTTATCGCTTTCTGCGTTTGCCGGCGCATCTGCATTTTCTTTAAAATATAATTTGAATGCAAGCTCCGGCGGCAGTTTTGAGTTTAAATCAGACGCGTCTTTAGATATAATATCATAGAGCATTTCTTTATTTTCTCCGTTTTCTAAAGATTCTATATATCTGAGCATATCTCCTATCGGGTCATTTCTTTTTTTTATCTGTTCGATGTCTGATTCAAATGTAGTTTTTATGAGCAATTTTTCAAGCCATACCGAATCGCCAAACGATGAATCGGCTATGGACAAACGTATTTCGTTTATCCATTTTTCCGGTTCTAACGACAGCTGCCTGTGTGCTTTGCAGCTTCCTTTTAATATTATTCTTAGTGCTGTGAATTCATTATTATTTTTTATAAATTCTTTTTCTACGTCCCGTCTTACTACTTCAACTACCTCAAAAGTTTCCGATATCCCTGAGATATCGATGGTGCGTAAAGACCATACTAATGAGTGCAAAGCTCTGAATTCTGCAGAAACTACTGAAAGAGCTTCAGTGTCTACGGTTACCAGCATACATCCTTTCGGTCCTGTCTCTTTTATATGTCTTCCCTGAGTATTGCCGGAGAAAACAATCCACGGTTTTTCGCTTAATATCTCTCTTTTATGAACATGCCCGAGAGCCCAATAATTGTAATTTTTTGATTTAAGGGTATCAAGCGAACACGGAGCATAATTTTCGTGCCCTTCTCTTCCGTTTAAGCTTGTATGAAGAACGCCGATATTAAACATCCCTGACACCGGCGCAGGATAAGATGAAGCTAAATCTTCCATAACCGCCCGTGCTGCAAAACTCTGACCGTGTATAGCGATATTAAGTTCTTTAAGTGTAAAAGTTTCAGGTTTTTTAGATGAAAACAGATTTATACCGTGCGGCAATTTCAGTTCTCGGGTTATTTTGCTCTCGGCATCGTGATTACCTTTAGCGATGAAAACAGAAATGCCCTTAGAAGTTAATTTTGACAAACGGCTCAGTAAAAATAAGCCGGTATTATAATCTTTCCAGTCTCCGTCGTACATATCGCCAGATATTATGACAAAAGACACTTCTTCTTCTATTGCCAAATTTATTAAATTATTTAAAGCTTTCCTTGTTGCACCGCGAATTTCTTCGGCGGGGGCGCTTTCGTAATTTTCGAGTCCGCGAAGCGGGCTGTCTATATGTATGTCTGCAGCGTGAATAAATTTCAGCATTATTATTTTAATATTGTTAACTTTTTTTAATAGAACAGGCAGCAATTTACAACTAATACTTGGAACTAATATATTAATTAATTTTTTAATTTTATCATAAAAATAAATTTTTAACTAATCTAATTAGAATTTTTAGTACAATCTATTTTTGTATATTTTATTATTTATTGACTTTTGTTAAATTTTAAAATATATTTATAGCATATTAAAAAAATATTTGGGGTATGTCATATAAAGATAGAAAAATAAAAAAAATAAAAATAAACCAACAA
>JAJYQS010000095.1 GCA_021794475.1 bacterium
AGATTTGTCCGGAAATATTTTAAAAGTATCGGCTAAAGGCGACGGTTCTAAAAACAGCCGCGAAAGAGAAATTAAATTAAATTCAGAACAAAAAAACACTCTTTTGGAAGCAAAAGCATTTTTAAAAAAAAATCATCTAAAAAATCTCAATATAGGAACAATAAAACAAGGGCGGAACTTTGCAAACAATACTTTAAAATCTTTCCGCGCAGAAACCAACCTATGTTTTCACTATCACGGAGAAAGGCACTGGTCTTCCCATGAGGCATACAAGGAAGCATGGAAGTTAAAGGGATACAATAATATCGAGTGCAGGGCAAGGACGGGAGGGGGTAAAGCCGAGTGGCTTGGCGGCATATTGGAAAAGACCGGACTGTCCAAATCGGAATTTCAAAAAATAGATAAAGAAATCAGGCAGTATATATCGCGAGACCTCGGGCACGAAAGGATTGAAATAACAAATAGGTATCTGGGGTGAATTAATTGAAAAATTTATCGAATAATATTGACCCGTTCTGTGTGAGAGTTAGCGGCAGAGAGATTCCAAAAGCCGAAGCTACCAAAAAATTTATAGAAAATCAGATTAAAAATCTGCTGTTTGGTTCCGTCAAAGTCTTAAAGCGCAATCCCGGACATATTTCGTTAGCCGAAGTGGAAATAGTGCCGTCTAAAAGATTAGCCGATGAAATCTCTAAATACTGCCGCGAAAGAATAATATTCAAGCAAAGATATGAAGCCCAAGTTTTCTATGATGACTATGAAAAGTCAAGAGAAAAAGAAATAGTAAATGAGCGAAGAAGATTGAAAAGAAAAGTAAAAAGAAGAAGAAAAAGAATTTTAAAAACAATATATCGGGGCTTTGCCCCGAACCCCACTTCTTTTTGATGTCAAAAAGAAGCAAAAACCAGTTGGGTATTGAAAAGCGATAAAAATAAATATTTTAGGCGCGCTCGTTGGCGCGCAGGTAGGTTATGTTTAAAATATAGTTAATTAATTTCCTTTTAGACGCATCGGCATGAATAATTGCCAATTTTATTTTAAATTCCTATCCGTTTTTCCAATTATTTTAAGAATATACCTGATAAAATTTTAAAAAACTGATATTATATATAATTAGAAATAGCATAATCCAATTATAAAATCATATTAGAGAAAATTAAGATAATAATAATCTTAAAATATAACAAATAATTAATTTTTTTTTATGAAGATAACCCAGATAAAATTTCAAAATATACTATCTTTTAATGATTTTACATGGACAGATATTGATGACGGTTTAAATATTATTGTAGGACCAAATGGAGCAGGTAAGTCTAATATATTCATTGCTTTAAATTTTTTAAAAGATTATTTATCAAAGCCCTATAATTATAATTTCAATAGAGAATATAATTGGCTTATCAATGCCGACAAAGAAGATGCCGACGAATTTAAAATATGTATAGGTATAGAATTTGATAAACATGATGAAAAAGGTCTATTTAAAAATTTTTTCACATTAATTTTACAAACGGCTATTGTGTCGGATTTGCCTTCAATTAACCAAGAAATTTTTAATTATAATAATAGTAATCCAACGACTACGTTATTCCCGATAAATCAAGATGAGTGTCTTTATAAAGTTCTTGATAAAATAAATGTCGAGTTTATAGATGATTTTTTTAAAGGAACGTTAATTTTCGAAATCAATCAAAATAATTCTTCCGTTTCGTTATATTACATATTTGCTAAATCTTCAAAACAAATCCGCTTATATTTAAGCGACAGTCGATTTTCTGATTCCTTGATTATCGACAATCCGGAGCCTTTGCTTGCTAACGCGCCAAGCACAACTATAAAAAATTTTTCTTCCTATAATGATTTAAAAAGCAAAATTCCCGAAGCATACAATCAATGCATGAACCATCGAGAATTTTCTAATATAATAGGATTATCCTTTTCTTTTGATAAAATCCTTAACGAAGTGATTAATGATAGCAAATATAACTACATATCCGGATTATCTGGACCCGATAGAACAAATCCACCGTCGCTTAATTCGGCAAAAGAATTAGCAAGGGCATTAAAGTTTAACCCGAATACCAGCTCTACGCTACCTTTTTTTATTTCTCTATTTAATCACATAATCGGGGGAAAGATTATAAATCTTGAAAATTTCAGAGTTCAATACAAAAAAGAATATTCTGTAAGCGAAATTGAAAATCCCCGTCCCAATTTAGCTAATGGAAAAGATTTGGCTTTATATTTGCATAAATTAAGAAACGGTAACCGTGAAGAAAAAACAACATTTAAAGAAATAGATAAATTATTTTTTCGTATAGCAAAAGCTCATTTGGATCTCAGATATCAATTTCTATCAGAAAACCAAAATTATAGTAAAAGTTCGCAATTGGGTTACCCTGCCCCATCTCTTGCTGCGGATAATAATGAAACTGAAAATAGCAATCACAACCCAAAAGATAAAGTTAAATTTACGATAACGGTAACAAAGGAGAAAGGAGATATTGAAATTCCGTTAGAATATAGCGGAGCAGGAATACAGGAACTGGCCTTACTAATTTCTATATTAAAAATGCCTTCTTCCGAAGGATGTATAATGCTTTTAGACGAGCCTGCCGTCAATTTGCATCCAATAATGCAAAAAAAGTTATTGAATGAATTTAAAAATATCATAAACGATAAAGAGCAAAGTGAGCAAAATATAAATAAAAATCAGATTTTTATTATTTCGCATTCGTCCAATTTTATTCCTAAAGAAAAATTGTTATCTAAATCGGTAAAAAGGATTTATTTAGACGATAATAGTTATTCCGCAATTTCAAGTGAAATAAATGATGAAAATGCTGAAAATATTACGTCAATGTCCCACATGACAAATTTTACCGATAACTTAATTTCTTCTTTATTTGCTTCTTCTGTAATTCTTTGCGAAGGGGATGACGATTATTTGGCTCTACCTATATGGTTTGAAAAATACAAGAAGGGAAATTCATTACATGATTATAATGTTATGCTTTTCCCGATGGACGGATGGAACAATATAAAATATGCTATAAATTTTCTTACAAGTTTTAATATTCCATATGTTGCGTTGCTTGATCCAGACACTATGTTAAACGGCAAGAAATCTATTTTTAAAAAATTGGGTTTGAAAATTCCAGTCTTATCAAACGAAGATAAAATAAGAGAAGCAATTAAAAAATTAAAAGAATGTAAAATATTTATTTACGGAGATAATGAAAATTTTAAGTCGTCGGATAATAGAACCTTTCGTAGCATTATATGTAAAGATCTATCCAAAAGTTTTGAAAAATTAAACACTGATTATATATATGCGGAAAAAATCAATAAAAATGCCAAAGAAAAATATGGCAATGATAATGACAAGGCATTCTCGATATGTTTTGCTGAAGAAACTGAACCGCCGGAAGAAATAAAAGCGCTTTTTGATAAAGCTTTAGAATTGGCCGGCGCTGAATGGTGAGTATTGTGAATAATTTATTTTCTTATTAAAAAAGAGGCTGATATGACCAAAGAACAAAAATTTTATGAAGCATTGAGAGATGTTTTCATAGGCGCTAAAATTGAAGGCGAAGGCGGTTTTATTAACCTAATGCGAATAAAATCGAGTTATTATTCTCAGATTGAGAAGCTACTTAAGGAAGATATAGAAAAAGCGTTAATTCAATATCCTAAATTTAGAGATGAGTTATTCGATAAGCTATATACTTTTTTTAGCCGTTATTTTACCGAAAGCGGCTCGATTTATTTTAATTCCACGCCTTTTCATAATAATATTTACGAAAAAGTATATACCGACGAAAAAGACGTTATTTTATTCTGGAAAACTCAAATGCTTTATTATGTTAAAACAGACCGCATATTCAGAAGTATGCCGGTAGAGTTTGACGGTTTTAAGTGCTATTTTGATGTAAGCCAAATTGAAAATAAAAAAGCCAACGAAAAAAGAACGCTGATTTTTGAATTAAGTAAAATTCGCGAGGATGGTGTTATAGTTTTTACCGTTAAATATTCCGAACGTGGAACAAAAACTAAAACGGACGAAATTTTAAAAAATTTAAAGAAAAAAAATATCGGGATAACCGAAGAATTATTAGAAAAAGCCTTTCGTATTTTTGAGAAACAAAGCGAAGTAGATTTCTTTATTAACAAAAATGCCAAGGCATTTTTACAGGAACAATTCAAGCTTTGGAGTTATCAATATTTCTGGGAAGGAGCTAAAGAATGGAGCACACAAAGAGTTAACGAATTGCAAATTTTAAAGGATATTGCTTTTAAAATTATCGATTTTATTTCGCAATTTGAAGACGAGCTCGTAAAAATATGGAATAAGCCGAAATTTGTGAGAAATGCAAATTATGTAATTACATTCGATAGGATTGCGAACGAAAAATTAATTGAAAAAATCAAAAATCATAAAAATTATTCTTTGCAAATTAAAGAGTGGGAAGAATTAGGAATAGATAAAGACAATTCTAAAGCGCCTATCGATACAAAGTATTTTAAGGATTTAGAACTTGAGATATTAGGATTGTTTGATAATCTTGACGAGCAAATTGACGGATGGTTGATAAAAAGCGAAAACTATCAGGCGTTAAATACTATACTGCCGAAATTCAAGGAAAAAGTGCAGACTATTTATATAGATCCGCCGTTTAATTTAGATTCGTCAGATCAATTTTTATATAGAACAAATTACAAAGACGCTAATTGGGCGACTCTTTTGGAAAATAGATTAAAAATTGCAAAAGAGTGGCTAAATGAAAAGGGGAGTATTTTTGTAAG
Organism: bacterium; assembly: GCA_021794475.1. Taxonomy (GTDB): domain Bacteria; phylum SZUA-79; class SZUA-79; order Acidulodesulfobacterales; family Acidulodesulfobacteraceae; genus Acididesulfobacter. The sequence goes on from JAJYQS010000095.1 coordinate 4,810, forward strand.
ATGCGATTATAACGGGAATTGGATAGTAAGGCCGATAATGGATAATATATTTAATTATAATTATAAAAATGAGGTAATTTTAAGTAAGTCTGCGAAGCTAACGGAAAAGATAAATAAATATCATAGTGGTCATGATTCTCTATTTTTCTATACGAAATCAGATAGATATAGTTTTGAACCCGCTACACGAAAAAGAACAGATGCAAAATGGAGAGGTATGCATTTGCCTGGTATTCGTTGGTCTCCTATTAATAATGAGTATTTAAAACTTTTTTCAAAAGATAACATTAAAGAAAAAAATGGAAAATTTGTAACCAGAGCAAGGATAATTCTTGGTAAAGAATTATTACCTCCGGAAGGGCGACACTGGGCATTGAGTCAGGAATCAATATTTGAGGCAGAAAAAGAAGGGAAAATAAAGTTAAATGAAAAAGGAGAACCTCAAACAGAGGAAGCAGAAAATCAGAAATTAACTGATAACTGGACGGATTGGGTTGGTTATTCTTCTATATGGGGATTTCTTACTGAAAATCATGAAAAGGTAATTGAAAGAGCAATAATAACTTCATCTCATCAAAAAAAAGATTTTATTTTAGATTTCTTTCTCGGCTCCGGCACAACGACCGCCGTAGCCCACAAACTTGGCAGAAAATGGATAGGCATTGAAATGGGAGAACATTTTTACACAATAATTTTGCCAAGAATGAAAAAAGTTTTAGCTTACGATAAGTCTGGTATATCTAAAGATATAAAAGAATATCAGGGCGGCGGTTTTTTCAAGTATTACGAGCTTGAACAATACGAAGAAACCATGGCAAACTGCAAATATGGGGACGGCGATTTATTTACGTCGCCTTCAAAAACTCCTTATCAGGAATATGTTTTTATGAAAGACGAAAAAATGCTTTCAGTCTTAAAGATTGATTACGAAAACAATAAAGTGAATGTTGATTTATCAAAGCTATATCCTAACATCGACATTGCGGAAACATTATCAAACTTGACCGGAAAATGGATTAAAACAATAAAAGAGGGCGAAGTCGAATTTGCTGACGGCAGTAAAATAAATACGACAAATTTAGATTATAAACTTATTAAACCGTTAATTTGGTGGGAATAAAATATATGAAATCATATTTGCAATCTATTGTAGATGATATTTCCTTCGACAGTTTGCCTGTAAAATGGCAGAACTTTGACCTTAGCCGGTTTTCTTCCGGTAAAACGCTTTTTGATTTTCAAAAACAAAGTTTGCAAAATGCTTTAAAGGCGCTCCACTTATATTATATTGAAAAAGAAGGACTTAAAAAACCTTTTTACATGCATTATCAAAACAACGGATTAAACGAAAATTTTGATTATGATATAAAGAAAAAACAAGATAGCAAGACTGTTAAATACCTTTTAGAGTATGATAAAGATTATCCTGCGGTTGACAACAAAATTTCCTTTGCTTATTTCATTAACCGAATGAGCTTTTGGATGGCGACCGGCTCAGGAAAAACACTAATTGTTATTAAACTCGTCGATTTGCTCGGAAGACTCATTAATAGAAGAGAAATACCTCAAAACGATATTCTATTTTTAGCCCATAGAGAAGATTTGCTGGAGCAATTTAAAAATCATGTCGAAGAATTTAACGGTTTTAATTTTGAAACAAAAATAAACTTAAAAAGTCTTAAAGATTATAACAGCGTAAAACGAGATAATATCCTGCCTTTTTCCAGAAATGAAATAAATGTGTTTTATTACAGGTCGGATTTAATTTCCGACGAACGTAAGGAAAATTTAGTCAACTTTAAAAATTACGACAATTACGGCAAATGGTATATTCTTTTAGATGAAGCCCACAAAGGCGACAGAGAAGACAGTAAAAGACAGGTTTTTTATTCCATTCTTTCAAGAAACGGTTTTCTTTTCAACTTTTCGGCGACTTTTACCGACCCGCGCGATTTCGCAACCTGCGTTTTTAATTTTAACCTTTCAAAATTTATCGAAGAAGGATACGGAAAACATATTTACGTATCTGGAATGGAAGTTACCGCTTTTCGCGACAGAAGCGATTTTTCCGAAATCGAAAAGCAAAAAATAGTTCTGAAAACATTAATATTAATTACTTATGCCAATAAACATTTTAAAATAATAAAGGGAATTGATAAAACGCTTTATCACCGTCCGCTGCTTTTAACTCTCGTGAATTCCGTAAATACCGAAGAAGCAGACTTAAAACTATTCTTTTTAGAATTAGAAAAAATAGCTAAAAAAGAGTTAAAAGGCGATTTAATCGAAAAAGCTAAAAAAGAGCTTGAGAAAGAATTTGAAGACAATCCAAAATATGAATATGAAGATATAAGTATTAATATTAATAGAAAATTATTTAATGCTATCGATTACAAAGATATTTTAAGAGAAGTATTTAATGCCGATAAACCAGGTAATATTGAAGTTTTAAAAATTCCAGGCAATAAAAACGAAATTATTTTTAAATTACAGACATCGGAAACGCCGTTCGCTTTAATAAAAATTGGCGACATTTCAGGCTGGCTTAAAGAAAAACTTAGCGGATACGAAATTATCGAAAGTTTAGAAAATGAAAGTATTTTTAAAAAGATTAATCAAGACGATTCGGAAATAAATATTTTAATGGGTTCTCGTGCCTTCTACGAGGGCTGGGATTCTAATCGTCCAAATATAATTTTATTCATAAATATCGGCATAGGAAGCGACGCTAAAAAATTTGTTCTTCAATCCGTAGGAAGAGGCGTTAGAATAGAACCGCTTAAAAATAAACGCAAAAGGATGTTGAATTTATATAATGCAAAAGAAGTAAACGATGAAATATTTAATAAAATAAGACAAGATGTTTTACCCCTCGAGAGTTTATTTATATTTGGAACAAATGCGGAAAATTTGAAAGAAATTATTAACGCATTAAAAGAAGAAAAACAAGAAAGAGATTTAGGTCCTGAATTTGCTATAAATAAAGATGCCGAAAACAGACTCTTAATAATTCCTGTTTATAAAGAATCGGATAAAATATTTGCGGAAGAAAAGGATGTTAAACCGTATAGTATCAGCAAGCAAGATTTTAATTTTGCCGATTCAATGTTTAATTATATTGGCGAAAAAGTTGTATTGGCTAAGTATGAATGCGATATAAAAATTCTTAAAAAAATGAAAGAAAGTTTTGAATTAAAAGAAAAATATTTTAAGTTTGACGAAATGAGAAGTATCGGCGAACCCGACTTGCTAATAGACAGAATATTAAGTTATTTCAACGTAAGAGATAGAGAATTTGACAACTTTAAAAGATTGGAAAATGAAATAATTCACTTCAAAAGAATTAAATTTAACGACGGTGAAAAATTTGACCAAATTATTAATAAAATTAGAGAGGTTAGAGAAGCGCCGGAAAAACGCCAAAAGCTTAAAAAAGCTTTCGACGAGAGGCAACTTTCTTTTGATGATATGTTGGAAGAATCTCAATCGTTAAAAGATAGTCAGGATTTTAACTATAAAAATAAGAAATTAGAAATTAAATACATTCAAAATCATTATTATATTCCTGTAATTATATCTGAGGAAGGGAAAGCAGATTATATTAACCACATTATCGACGTAGAAAGCGAAGCTAAATTTATCAATGGCTTAGAAAAATACTTAAGAGAAACAGGCAATGCGTTTGAACAATTTCAATGGTGGATGTTTTCAAAGATAGATGAAACTCTTGATGATGTTTATATCCCTTATTATAATCCAAAAGAAAATAATATTGCGAAGTTTAAGCCGGATTTTATTTTTTGGATGCAAAAAGAAGACGAATATATTATTTTATTTGTCGACCCAAAAGGGACCGAACATACCGACGGTTATCGAAAGATTGACGGATACAAGAAATTATTTGAATTTGGCGATGAAGGAAGTAAAATAAGCAAAAATTATTCTTTCGAAGGATGTAACATAGAAGTAAAATTATTGTTAAAGACTTCAAAAGGAATGGCAAGTGTCTTAGAACCATTTAAAAAATATTGGTTCGATAATTTTGTAGATTTCGAAAAAAAATTAAATTTATAGAAATATTTGAAAATTTAAACCTTTCGAAAATCGTATAATACAGAATATTATTCCTATAAAGAAGGAAGAATAGAAAAAATTAAAAGAAGCATGTTCTTTATATGGCCTCCTCCTCAAAAACTATGATTATAAAAGGGGGAGATTTATCTGCCGCTGTAAAAGGCGGTTATTGTTTTTCTGTAAAAGGCGGTTATTGTTTTTCTGTTTTAAACCCTATTTTCCGGACTTGTTTTTCCGGCGGGGTCATTAATTCTTTAAAAGGATTCTCGATAGAAATCAATTTATGCCCGCAGTAATTTATAAACTTCAAAATGTCTTCCGTGCTAATAGTTATCGTCTCAGTATTAACA